>NZ_JBYRFX010000780.1:0-7131 GCF_057815775.1 Inquilinus sp. | reverse complement strand
ACCGATTCCAGCTACGCCAAGGACCTCGCTTTGGCCGGCGCCGGCATCGCCTATGTGTTCGAGCCGCTGGTCCGGCACGAGCTGCGTGACGGCCGGCTGCGCTGGCTGCTGCCGGCGACGGCGATCGAGGAGGCCGGGCTGTTCCTCTACTACCCCCGGCGCGCCGGCACGGCACCGAAGCTGCGCGCCTTCATCGCGGTGGCGACGGAGATCCTGGCCGCGGACTAGGCACCGGCCGCCCGGCCGCAGCTGTCGCAATCGCGCCGCGGTGTCGCCTTCCGGACAGTTCCGGTCGTCGCGGACGCAGCAGGAAAGCCCCGTCATCACCATCTTGTGATCACGCGCCGGTGCTGGCGCCGTGCCCATGGAGGTCGGTGAATGCTCGGGTTCAATCGGTCGACCGCGAAGATCGTCTCCCTGCCCACGCCCAAGACGGCGGTGGTCGATCTGTTCCGCGGCTTGTCGATCGAGTCCGCCCCCGGCATCGCCGCCAAGACCGCCAGCTACGGCGCGCATCTGGCGCCCGAGACCCCCGTCTACATCACCATGCTGCCGGGCGCCGATCTCGGCGAGATCGTGCAGACCGCGGCGCGGCTGCGCGGCGAAGGCCTGGTGCCGGTGCCGCACATCGGCGCCCGCAGCCTGGCAAGCCACGTCGAGCTCGATGAGTATCTCCGCCGCCTCGCCGGCGAGGCCGGGGTCGACCAGGCCCTGGTGATCGGCGGCGGCGTGTCCAGCCCGGTCGGCCCGTTCGACCGCACCATGCAGGTGCTGGAGACCGGCCTGCTGCAGCGCCACGGCATCAAGACCATCGGCGTCGCCGGCCACCCCGAGGGCAGCAAGGACATCCCGGCCGACGAGGTCGCCCGCGCCGTGGCCGAGAAGAACGCCTATGCCAAGGCGACCGGCACGTCGATGTACATCGCCACCCAGTTCTGCTTCGACGCCGAGGCGATCATCGCCTGGGACCGCGCGCTGCGCCGTGCCGGCAACGAGTTGCCGATCCATCTCGGCCTGGCCGGCCCGGCCAAGCTGAAGAGCCTGATCCACTATGCCGCAATGTGCGGCGTCGGCCCGTCGATCCGTTTCCTGACCCGCCAGGCGATGAACATCGCCAAGCTGGCCTCGGTGTCGGTGCCGGACAAGCTGCTAACCGAACTGGCCGATTACCGCGTCAAGGAGCCGGGCTGCGGCCTGGCCCAGCTGCACCTGTTCGCCTTCGGCGGGCTGGAGCGTTCGGCACGCTGGGTCAAGGCGATGCAGGATGGCCGCTTCACCTTCGACGGTCGCGGCGGCTTCGCCATGGACGAATCGCTGGACTGAACCACATCCGATCGAAATGAAAACGGGCGCCCTGGTGCGCCCGTTCTGTTTCGGCTGGGCCGATGTGTCAGGCGGCGATCGCCTCGGCGACGATCTCGCCCAGCGGCGGCACGGCATGGGCCAGCTCGGCGATCACGGCGCGGGTGACGCGCTGCAGCTCCGGGATCTCCAGGATCACCGGCACGCCGCCATGCTTCTCGATCGCGGCGCGGTTGCCGGCGTTCAGCGGGCCGTTCATCACCACGCCGGCGATCGGGATCTTGCGGCTGCGCAGCGCCTCGATCGTCAGCAGGGTGTGGTTGATCGTGCCGCGCGCGCTGCGGGCCACCACGATGGTCGGGAAGCGCCACACCGCCAGCAGGTCGATCGCCAGCGCGGCGCAATCCAGCGGCACCATCAGCCCGCCGCCGGGGCCTTCGATCAGCAACGGTCGGGTGCAGAAGGGCGGCACGATCGACGCCGGGTCGATCTCGCTCTCCTCCAGCGCGGCGGCGGCGACCGGGGCCAGCGGTGCCTGGAAGGCGTAGCGCGGCGGCTGCAGCCGGTCGGCGGTCAGGCCGGTCAGGGCGGCGATGGTCGCGGTGTCGCCCTGCTTTTCGGCCAGGCCGGTCTGCACCGGCTTCCAGTAATCTGCGTCCCAGGCGGTGGCCAGGCAGGCGCAGGCAATGGTCTTGCCGACTTCGGTGTCGGTGCCAGTCACGTAGAATCGGGTCATGGGTGCTTGAGCGTCTCTGCGACGGGGCGGGCGGCGGCCGAAAGGGCCTGCCAGGTCCGGTCTTCGGGCATTCGGGTCCGGGATGCCGTTACGCGAAGCGACGGACTATGCACAGGTCGGACCATTGTGGCGAGTCCCGTCTTGCCGCAGCGCAGCATAGCTGGGTTTCACGCCATGACACGCTGCCGGACCGGCCGTTCCGGCATCGGCACGCCGCGCAGGATGGCGTTCGCCCGCTCCTCGCGCGGCGACCGGCCGTAGAGCTGGCGGTAGCATTTCGAGAAATGCGAGGCGGAGACGAAGCCGCAGGCCAGGGCCAGGTCGACGATCGGCAGGTCGCTCTGGTTGATCAGGTGCTGCGCCCGCTCCAGCCGCAGCTCAAGATAGTAATGCGCCGGGCTGTGGCCCATCTGCTTGCGGAACAGCCGCTCCAGCTGCCGGCGCGACAGGCCGACATGGGCGGCCAGATCCTCCTGGGGCAGCGGCTCGGCGATGTTCGCCTCCATCAGCTCGATCGCCGAGACCAGCTTCGGGTTGTGCACGCCGAGACGGGCGCGCAGCGGCAGGCGCTGGCGGTCATGCGGGCTGCGGATGCGGTCGACCAGACATTGCTCGGACACCTTGGTCGCAAGGTCCCGGCCCTGCCGCAGCGCGATCAGGTGCAGCATCATGTCGATCGCCGCGGTGCCGCCGGAACAGGTGAAGCGCTTGCGGTCGACCTCGAACAGGTCGCTCGACACCGGGATCTCGGGGAAGGTCTCGGCAAAGCCGGGCAGGTTTTCCCAGTGGATGGCGCAGCGATACCCGCCCAGCAGGCCGGCCCGGGCCAGGAGGTGCGAGCCGGTACACAGCGCACCGATGCCGACGCCCTGGCGTTCGGCCCGGCGCAGCCAGGCGAACACCTCATCGTCGCGATAGCGCTCTATGCCCAGGCCGGAACAGGCGAACACCATGTCCAGCGGCTTGGAGATGCCGGACTGGCGGCTCAGCTCGGCCAGCGAGGAATCGACGCCGACGCTGATGGCGTTGCTGGCCTTGACCGACTGGCCGTCCTTGGACAGCACGGTCCAGCGGTACAGCGGCTTGCCCGCCATGCGGTTGGCGATGCGCAGCGGCTCGACCGCCGAGGTGAAGGCGATCATCGAAAACTGCGGAATCAGCAGGAATCCGATGGTCTCGGTGTCGTCGGCTGGATCCTGGCCCATTGTTCCTATGCCTCCCGGCGGCGTTTGCGCCTTGTCTGATGAATCGGTAGCACGGGTCGCAAATTCGACAAAGGGCCGGCATGCGACGGACCTGTTATGGATGAATGATTGAAATGCATGGCTCACGGTCGGCGTCCCGCGCCGGTCGCGCCGGGGCCGGGCCATGTCGCCGCAGACGAGGCGGCCCGTCGGATGCTATGCGACGATCGGGCCGGAAGAACGGGCTGGGGAGCTTTTGCCATGGCGGTACTGTCGGATATCGAGATCGCGCGCGCGGCCACGCTGCAGCCGGCCACCGAAGTGGGGGCGAAGCTGGGGATCCCGGCCGACGCGCTCTACAGCTATGGTCCGAACATCGCCAAGCTGACGCGCGGCTTCGTCGACAGCCTCGACGGCCGGCCCGAGGGCAAGCTGATCCTGGTCACCGCCATCACCCCGACCCCGGCGGGGGAGGGCAAGACCACCACCACCGTCGGCCTCGGCGACGGGCTGAACCGGATCGGCAAGAAGGCGGCGATCTGTCTGCGCGAGCCGTCGCTCGGCCCCTGCTTCGGCATCAAGGGCGGCGCCGCCGGCGGCGGCCACGCCCAGGTGGTGCCGATGGAGCAGATCAACCTGCACTTCACCGGCGACTTCCACGCCATCAGCAGCGCCCACAATCTGCTGGCCGCCCTGCTCGACAACCATGTCTACTGGGGCAATGTGCTCGGCATCGACACCAGGCGGGTGACCTGGCGGCGGGTGATGGACATGAACGACCGGGCGCTGCGGTCGACGGTCAGCAGCCTGGGCGGTGCCGCCAACGGCTTTCCGCGTGAAGACGGCTTCGACATCACCGTGGCGTCCGAGGTGATGGCGATCTTCTGCCTGGCGAACAGCCTGGCGGATCTGGAGGCGCGGCTGGGCCGGATCGTGGTCGGCCAGACCCATGACCGCAAGCCGGTGACGGCGAAGGACCTGAAGGCGGACGGGCCGATGACCGTGCTGCTGAAGGACGCATTCATGCCAAATCTGGTGCAGACGCTGGAGAACAACCCCGCCTTCGTCCATGGCGGGCCTTTCGCCAACATCGCCCATGGCTGCAACTCGGTGATGGCGACGAAGACGGCGCTGCGGCTGGCCGACTATGTCGTCACCGAGGCCGGCTTCGGCGCCGATCTCGGGGCCGAGAAGTTCTTCGACATCAAGTGCCGCAAGGCCGGGCTGAAGCCGGCAGCGGCCGTCATCGTCGCCACCGTCCGGGCGCTGAAGATGCATGGCGGCGTGTCGAAGGAGAAGCTGGACCGCGAGAACGTCGCCGCGCTGACCCGCGGCTTGGCCAATCTCGGCCGCCACATCCGTAATGTCGGCCAGTTCGGGGTGCCGGCGGTGGTGGCGATCAACCGCTTCTCCGCCGACACCGAGGCCGAGCTGCAGGCGGTGCGCGACTATTGCGCCGAACACGGGGTCGAGGCGCAGGTCTGCACCCACTGGTCCGACGGCGGCGCCGGGACCGAGGAGCTGGCGCGCAAGGTGGCGGACTTGGCCGACAGCGGTCAGGCGCAGTTCCGCACCCTGTATGACTACGACCTGCCGCTGTGGGAGAAGATGCGGACGGTCGCCACCGCGATCTACGGCGCCGGCGAGGTCGTTGCCGACAAGCGGGTGCGCGACCAGTTCGCCCAGTACCAGAAGGGCTACGGCCATTTCCCGATCTGCGTCGCCAAGACCCAGTACAGCTTCTCCACCGACCCGTCGCTGAAGGGGGCGCCGTCGCACCACACCGTCTCGGTGCGCGAGCTGCGGCTGTCGGCCGGGGCGGAGTTCCTGGTGGCGATCTGCGGCGACATCATGACCATGCCGGGCCTGCCGAAGGTGCCCGCCGCCAACGCCATCCGGCTCGACGGCGACGGCTTGGTGCAAGGGCTGTTCTGAGGTCGCTGCCGGCCCCACATGACCGGTCCGCACAGCTGGCTCCTGGCATCGGCGTTTGACCCGATGGCGGCGGCGGGGAAAAATCCGGCCTCAACCGAGGACCATGCCATGCTGCTGCACCCCGACCGCCATCTCACCGTCTGCGGGCTCGACGAGATCGCCAGCTTCCGCGCCGCCGGGGTCACCCATGTGCTGTCGATCGCCGATCCTGGCACGCCGGCCGAGACCTATTTTGACGGCTTCACGCCGCACCGCCGGCTGGACCTGCGGTTCCACGACATCATCGACGAACTGCCGGGATATGTCTTCCCGATGCCGGAGCATGTCGAAGCCATCCTCGGCTTCGGCGAGGCGATGGCGGCGGAGGGCGAAAGCCTGCGCCACCTGCTGGTGCACTGCCATATGGGCGTGTCGCGCTCGACCGCGGCGATGCTGATGCTGATCGCCCAACGCCATCCGGGCGAGGAGGAAGCGTCGGTGGCGCGGCTGGCGGCGATCCGGCCCCAGGCCTGGCCGAACACGGTGATGATCGGCTACGCCGAAGCGGCGCTCGGCACCAAGGGCCGCCTGCTGGAGGCGCTGCGCCCGCAATACCGCCGCGCCGCGGTGGAGCAGCCGGAGCTGATGGCCCTGCTGCGCCGTGTCGGCCGCGGCCGCGAGATCCCGACGGACTGAGGCTGGATTCGGCGGACATCAAGCCGACCCTCTCCCATCGTCATTCCGGCCTTGGCGCGGTGCGGCGCCTGCGCGTCGCGCTCAAGCTTGCGACCGGAGACCGCGCTCTGCCACGATGCCGGCTCACTTCAGGACCGGCATCCGATCGATGACGCGCTATTCCATCTTCACGCTCGCGCGCAATGCGCTCTCGCACCATGAAGGTTGGCAGAAGGCCTGGCGTTCGCCCGATCCCAAGCCGGCCTACGATGTCATCATCGTCGGCGGCGGCGGGCACGGGCTGGCCACCGCCTACTACCTGGCCAAGGAACACGGCATCACCAATGTCGCGGTGTTGGAGAAGGGCTGGATCGGCGGCGGCAACACCGGACGCAACACCACCATCGTCCGGTCGAACTACCTGTTCGACGCCTCGGCCTTCATCTACGAGCACGCGCTGAAGCTGTGGGAAGGCCTGTCGGCCGACCTCAACTATAACGTCATGTTCAGCCAGCGCGGCGTGATGAACATCTGCCACGACCCGCATGAGGAGCGTGAGCTGAAGCGCCGGCTGCACGCCAACCGGCTGAACGGCATCGACAGCGACTGGCTGTCGCGCGAACAGGTGCTGGAATTCTGCCCGGCGCTGAACCCGGACCCGACCATCCGCTTCCCGGTCCATGGCGGCACCGTGCAGCGCCGGGCCGGCACGGCGCGGCATGACGCGGTGGCCTGGGGCTATGCCCGCGGCGCCGACAGCCGTGGCGTCGACATTATCCAGAATTGCGAGGTCACCGGCTTCCGCACCGAACAGGGCCGGGTCGTCGGGGTCGAGACCAGCCGCGGCTATATCGGTGCCGGCAAGATCGGCGTCGTCGCCGCCGGCCACAGCTCGGTGCTGGCCGACCTCGCCGGCTTCCGCCTGCCGCTGGAAAGCCACCCGCTGCAGGCGCTGGTTTCGGAGCCGATCAAGCCGGTGATCGACTGCGTCGTGATGTCGAATGCGGTGCACGCTTATGTCAGCCAGTCCGACAAGGGCGAGCTGGTGATCGGCGCCGGCATCGACGGCTATGTCTCTTATTCCCAGCGCGGCGGCTTCGCCGTGATCGAGGAGACGATCTCGGCGATCGTCGAGATGTTCCCGATCTTCAGCCGCATGCGCATGCTGCGGCAGTGGGGCGGCATCGTCGACGTGTCGCCGGACGCCAGCCCGATCATCGGCAAGACCCCGGTCGAGAACCTGTTCATCAACTGCGGCTGGGGCACCGGCGGCTTCAAGGCCACCCCCGGCTCCGGCCACGTCTTCGCCCACACCATCGC
>NZ_JBYRFX010000779.1:0-7447 GCF_057815775.1 Inquilinus sp. | reverse complement strand
TCATCGGCTACGGCACGCTCTATTACAGCTTCAGCATCATGGCGCCGGCGATGGCCCGGGACTTCGGCTGGCCGACCGAATGGATCTTCGGCGCCCTCTCCGGCGCGTTGCTGATCGGTGGCCTTGCCGCCCCATCGGTCGGGCGCTGGATCGACCGGCATGGCGCGGGGCGCGTGATGACCATCGGGTCGGCCCTCGCCGCCGCCGCCCTGGTGGCCTGCGCGCTCGCCCCCGGCCGCATCGCCTTCGTCTTCGGCCTGATCGCCCTCGAGGTCGCGTCGACCTTTGTCCAGTACAGCGCGGCCTTTGCGCTGCTGGTCCAGATCCGGCCGCAGACCGCACAGCGCAGCATCACCCATCTGACGCTCATCGCCGGCTTCGCATCGACGATCTTCTGGCCGATCACCGCGGCACTTCACGCCCACCTGCCCTGGCAGCAGGTCTATCTGGTCTTTGCCGTCCTGCACCTGGCGATCTGCCTGCCGGCGCATGCCTGGCTTTCCCATGTCCCGGGACGGGCCCGGAAGCCAAGCCCCATCACGGCGGCCCCCATGCCGATTGCCCCGGTCGAGGGCCGTCTTCATCCAGCCGGACGGCCGCTCGGCTTCCTGCTGATGGTCACCGGCTTCGCGCTGGAGAGCTTCATCAACGCGGCGATCCTCGTTCACATGCTGCCGCTGCTGGCGGCCCTGGGCCTGGGCGCGGCCAGCGTCCTGGTCGGGACGCTGTTCGGCCCGGCCCAGGTGCTGAGCCGATTCACCAACATGGTCTTCGGCGGCGGGCTTCCCCAGATTGCCCTGGCGGTGATGTCGGCGATGCTGATGCCGGCCGCGGCCCTGATTCTGCTGGGCACAGCGCCCTGGCTTGCCGGGGCCCTGGCCTTCGCCGTCGTGTTCGGCCTCGGCTCCGGCCTGAACAGCATCGTCCAGGGCACGCTGCCGCTGGAGCTGTTCGGAAGCGATGGCTATGGCGAGCGCCTGGGCCGGGTCACGTCCGTGCGCCTGGTCGTCGCCTCGGCCGCGCCGTTCGCCTTCGCCTCCCTGATGCAGACCTTCGGGACCGGCTGGGCGCTCTCCGTCACTGCCGCTCTCGGCAGCATTGCCGTGCTGGCCTTCCTGGGAATAGCCCGGCTGTCGGCTATGCCACGTAGGCCCCACCCCGGCTGATCGCGACGGCCCCGTGCTTCGCCTTTTCCTCCGGCTCGACATGGATGGTGATGACGCTGTCGGGGCTGATGTCGCGCCGCAGCGCCGCCTCCAGGCGGTCGCAGATGGCGTGGGCCTCGGACACGCGCATGTCGCCCGGCACCACCAGGTGAAAGTCGATGAAGGTCAGCCGCCCGGCATGCCGCGTCCGCACGTCGTGCGCTTCGAGCGCACCGCTGCCGCCCTGGGCGATCGCCGACTGGATGCGGGCCAGGGTTTCGCCTGATACCGCTTCGTCCATCAGGCCGCCGACCGATTCCCGGATCATGGCATAGCCGGACCAGAGGATGTTGAGCGCGACGAGCGCGGCCAGGATCGGGTCGAGGACGAGCCAGCCGGTCAGGGCGACGAGGCCGACGCCGATCAGCACGCCGCCCGAGGTGAAGACGTCGGTCAGGACATGGCGCCCATCCGCCACCAGCGCCGGCGAGCGCCAGGCCCGGCCCCATCGCAGCAGCAGCCAGGCCCAGACGCCGTTGATCGCCGATGCCGCGGCATTGACCGCGAGACCGAGCAACGGCGCGTCAATCGGGTGCGGATCGAGAAACCCGAAATAGGCGGCCTGCAGGATCGACAGCGCGGCCAGCACCACCAGCAGCCCTTCGAACACCGCCGAGAAATACTCGGCCTTGGTGTGGCCATAGGGATGGTTGGCATCCGCCGGCTGGGCCGAAACCCGCAGGGCGATAAAGGCGGCGCCGGCGGCCACGACGTTGATGATGCTTTCGAGGGCATCGGAGTAGAGCGCGATCGACCCCGTCAGCCAGTAGGCCAAGAATTTCAAGGCGAGGACGAGCGCGCCCACGAACACGCTGGCCAGCGCGGCCTTCGACGCGCGGTCCATCAGCGGCCCACCAGAGGCATCAACCCGAACCTGAACATATCACTCTAAGCCTCGGCTAAGAAATGTGGCGTTCTGTTTCAACTCATTGATTTTAAATGCATTTCTTCACTTATGCCACACCTCTTCGGAAAGCCGGATCCTGGCCCCGAAACGACAGCAGCGAAGCCGGCAGTGCCGGCTTCGCTGTCTTGTCTGTGATCGGGAAAAGGCCCCGAAGGGCCGGCGATCAGCCCTGGGTGTCGAGGTCGATCAGCTCGATCTTGTAGCCGTCGGGGTCCTCGATAAAGGCGATGTGGGTGGTGCCGTGCTTCATCGGGCCGGGCTTGCGCGGGATCTTCGCGCCCTGGCGCTCCAGCGCCTCGCAGACGCCGTAGATGTCCCGGACCCCGAGTGCCAGATGACCGAAGCCGCTGCCGATCTCATACGGGCCGGGCTGGTCCCAGTTGTGGGTCAGCTCCACCACCGTGCTGTTCGCCTCGGGCCCATAGCCGACGAAGGCCAGGGTGAAGCGGCCCTCAGGAAAATCTTCCTTCCGCAACAGCTGCATGCCGAGCAGGCCGGTGTAGAAGGCGATGGATTTGTCCAGGTCGAACACACGGATCATCGTGTGCATCATGCGGAAACGGCTTTGCGCTTCGCTCATCGGTCCAGTCTCCTAGCGTCTCAAAGGGTCGGCGCCGGGTCGGCTGCCGGGACCGGCGGTCTGCACGGGCGCGCAAACATGGCTTGATGCCGGTCATCACAGTTGTATGATAACAGGATGATAGTGTTTGCTGTCCAGCTTTACATCCTATCGAGGCATCCCAATTGACGATAGCGTCCGCTCATCCGCATGCCCAAGCGATCGCCGCGCTGGCGGAGATCCTGCCCGGCGATGCGCTGCTGACCGCAGACGAGGATGTGGAGCGTTACAGCCGCGACTGGTCGGGCGACCATTTCGGCCGGCCGCTGGCCGTGGTCAAGCCGCGCAGTGTCGAAGAGGTCTCGGCCCTGATGCGGCATTGCTGGCAGGCCGGCATCCGGGTGGTACCGCAGGGCGGGCTGACCGGGCTGGTCGGCGCCGCCGTGGCGGCCCCGACGGGTGAGGTCGTGATCAGCCTGGAGCGGATGAACGCTGTCCGCCAGATCAGCCCGATCGACTTCGCCATGGTGGTCGAGGCCGGCTGCATCCTGGAGGACGCCAAGACCGCCGCGGATGAGGTCGACTGCCTGCTGCCGATCACCTTCGGCGCCCAGGGCACCTGCCGCATCGGTGGCAACGTGTCGACCAATGCCGGCGGCTTCAACGTGCTGCGCTACGGCATGACCCGGGACCTGGTGCTGGGCCGGGAGGTGGTGCTGGCCGTCGGCCGGATCTGGAACGGGCGAAAGGTGCTGCGCAAGGACAATCGCGGCTATGACCTGAAGCAGATGTTCATCGGCGCCGAAGGCACGCTGGGCATCATCACCGCCGCCGCGTTCAAGCTGTTCCCGAAGCCGACCCAGGTCGAGACCGCGCTGGTCGGGCTGGCCTCGGTCGAGGACGCGATGGAGCTGTATGCCCGCGCCCGCCGCGGCTGCAGCGATCTCCTGACCGCCTTCGAGCTGATCCTGCGCGACGGCATCGAGGTGACGCTGCGCAACCGGCCGGACTTCCCCGACCCGCTGGCGGAGATCTATCCGGCCTATGTCCTGATCGAGGCCTCGGCCGGCGGCGCGGTCGACCTGCGCGGCCTGGTGGAGGGCTTCCTCGGCGGGGCCGAGGACATCGTCCGCGACGGCATCATCGCCTCCAGCCGGGCGCAGGGCGAGCGGCTGTGGCTGTATCGCGAGACCATGGTGGAAACCCAGGGCGGCGGCGGCCGCTACCTGCGCACCGACGTCTCGGTGCCGATCTCCCGCATCGCCGATTTCATCGCGGCGACCCTCGACGCCGTGCGCGGCCGGTATCCGGAAGCGATGGCCCTGGCCTATGGCCATGTCGGCGACGGCAACGTGCATTTCAACGTGATCCCGCCGCGCGGCCTGGCGCCGGGGGCGATGGATGCCCTGTTCCATGGCGCCGAGGAGCTGATCTTCGACGTGGTCGACCGCCTGGGCGGCAGCATCAGCGCCGAACACGGCATCGGCCGGGTCAAGCAGCAGGCCTTCCTGGACCGGATCGACCCGGTCACGCTCGACCTCGCCACCCGGCTGAAGGATGCGCTCGACCCGAAGCATATTCTGAGCAACGGGCGTATTCTGCCGGGCGAATCTGCTGTTCCGAACGGATGAAACCCATGGCGCTGAAGCTCGACAAGGTCAGTCGCGGACCGCACCTGCCGACGCTCGTCGCCAGCTCGATCTCGCGTGAGATCGCGCGCGGCCGGCTGAAGCCGGGCGACCAGCTGCCGACCGTGCAGGCCCTGGCGGAAACCTTCGGCGTCAGCCGCAACGTGGTGCGCGAGGCGATCGCCCGGCTGGCCTCCGAAGGCCTGGTGTGGTCGCAGCAGGGCCGTGGCGCCTTCGTGTCGGAAAGCACCAAGTCGACGGTGCTGAAGATCGATTACGACACCATCCAGCATGGCGACGCGTTCCGCAGCCTGTTCGAGCTGCGCGGCGCCCTGGAGGTCCGGGCGTCCGCCCTGGCGGCAGAGCGCCGGACGGCTCAGGATCTAAACGCCATGCGCCAGGCCCTGATGACTATGACGGCCTCCCCCTATGGCAGCGTCGCCTGGCTGGATGCCGATCTGGACTTCCACCGCGCCATCGCCGCGGCGACCCGCAACGATTATCTCGTGCAGTTCATCGGCTTCGTCGCCGAACGGGTGCGGGAGAGCATCCTGGCCGCCGGCAACCAGCACCCGTCCGAGGACATGGCGGTGGTGACGTTGACCGAACATGAGGGGATCCTGGCGGCGATCGAGGCCAAGGACGGCCTCGCCGCCCAGAATTCGATGCAGGGCCATCTGAACGGTGCGGCCCAGCGCGTCGGCCTGCGCGAGAGCGAGGTTGCGCCGCCGCAGCCGCCGGCCCCATCCGGGAAGCGACGGCGAGCGGCCGCCGCGGCCTGAGCGCTTTCGAAGGTCAGCCTGCCGCGGCCGTGGCCTCCGCAGTCCTGGCCATGACCGCTTCGAAGGCCTGCTGCAGGCGCGTGCTGACGGTCGGGCCATCCGGCTGGTACGGCAGGCCGAGATGGATGTGCCGCAACTCGTCCATGAACTCGTGCCACAGCGCCGGCCCACCCTCCTCCAGCAGCTGGGCCCGGATCGACAGGGCCTCGGTCACCGGTAGATGGCGGCGGCCCCAGGCGCCCATATGGGCCAGCAGCGGCACCAGCTGGATCGCCTGTTCGGTGAGGCTGTAGACAGCCTTCTGCTTGTGGCTGGCATCGTCGGCCCGGGTCAGGAAGCCGGCCTCGACCAGCCGCTTCAGCCGATCGGCCAGGATATTGGAGGCGATGCCCTCATCCGACCGTGTCAGCAGCTCGCGGAAATGCCGCCGGTTGCCGAACATGATGTCGCGAATGACCAGCAGGCTCCAGCGGTCGCCGAGGGCTTCCAGCGTCAAATTGATCGGGCAACCGGATCGGTGTTGATCGCTCATGGGTCGGCGGCTCCTGTTCCGCTTGCACTATGCAACCGGATTATTCAAAGAGCAACCAGTTGCATATGACGTCTGGTTCTGCCAGGCGGCCTTGGGCCGGCTGTTGCAGCCGTAGTGAGCTCCCTGGCGCCTGACATCGTTCCGTAGGGCGGGCCGGCCAGCATGATCGGGTGGTGCCTCGGGCACCAAACCAGACAGGGGGCAACCCGTGGAAATCCTTGTTCGCGACGGTGTCCGCCTGGCCCATGTCGAGCGGCGGCCCGACCGGCCAGCCGGACCGGCCCTGGTCTTCGTCCATGGCTGGGCCTGCGACCACGGCTTCCTGGCCCCGCAGCTCGATCATTTCGCCGGCAGCCACCACGTGATCGGCGTCGACTTGCGCGGCCATGGCGCCAGCGACGCACCCCGGCAGAACTACACCGTCGACGGCTTCGTCGACGATCTGTGCTGGCAGATCGGCCATCTCGGGCTGCACAAGCCGGTGATCGTCGGCCACAGCATGGGCGGCAACGTGGCGCTGCAGCTCGCCGCCCGCCGGCCGGATGTGCCGGCGGCGATCGTGATGATCGACACCGTCCTGTTCCCGCCGGAGGCCGTGCGCGGCAGCCTGCCGGCGATCGGCCAGGCCCTGGGCGGATCGCATTACCGGGAAGCGATGCTCGCCACCGCCTCCCGACTGTTCGCCGACACCGACGACATCGACCGCAAAGCCGCCCTGGTCGAACGGATGGCCGGCACGGCCCAGCATGTCGCCGTCCCCGCCTTCGTCGACCATCTGCTGGCCTTCGACGCCGCGGCCGTGGCGGCCGCCTGCCGGGTGCCGGCCGCCTATATCGGCGCCACCGTCGCGATGGCTGACATGACGGCGCTGGGCGCCGCCATCCCCGGGCTGGTGACGGCGCGGGTCCTGGGATCCGGCCATTTCCCGCAGATGGAGGTGCCCGACCAGGTCAACGCCATGATCGCGCGGGTCCTGGCGCTGCTGCCGGCCCAGCCAGAGGAGGCCTACCCCGTCCGGACGGATTGGATATAGCCGCGCCTCTAGGACCCCTGGATCTGCCGGGCGCCGTGCAGCAGCCGCAGGGCGGCGCAGGCGGCGCCGTAGCCATTGTCGATGTTGCAGACGGTGAGCCCCGGGGCACAGCTGGCCAGCATGGCGTCGAGCGCGGTGCGCCCGCCGGTGGCGACGCCGTAGCCGACCGAGGTCGGCACGCAGATCACCGGCCCGGCCACCAGCCCGCCCAGCACGCTGGCCAGCGCCGCATCCATGCCGGCGACGACGATGACCACCGGATGGGCGCGAATCTCGTCCAGCCGGTCGGTCAGCCGCCACAGCCCGGCGACGCCGACATCGGCGATGAGGCTGGCTTGCTGGCCCGCATGGCGCAGCGTGCGTTCGGCCTCGCGCGCCACCGGGATGTCGGAAGTGCCGGCCGACACGATCGCCACCTGGCCGGCCGCCGCGACCGGGCGCAGCGGGCCGAAGAACCCGGTCTGCGACACCGGGCAGAAATCGATCTGCCCACGCTGCGCCGCCGGCAGGGCGTCCAGCTTCGCCGCCTCCAGCCGGGTCAGCAGCAGCCCGACGCCAGCCGTGGCGGCCAGGTCCAGGATGATCTCGATCTGGGCCGGGGATTTGCCGGCGCAATAGATCGCCTCGTCCTGGCCGATGCGCCGGCCGCGCCCGAAATCCGGAGTGACCTCGCCCGACATCAGGCGGCCCCGCGCACCGGGGCGCCCCCCATTGGCGCGCCCCCCATTGGCGCTCCGACGAAGGCGCTGCCGACCCGATAGGGCGCGAAGGCCAGAGGCCGGGACGCGATGGCGGCCGGCA
>NZ_JBYRFX010000778.1:0-3359 GCF_057815775.1 Inquilinus sp. | reverse complement strand
GGGCGGCGGGGGTGTTGGTGTCGGGCGCGGTCATGGCCCGGCTGTTATACGAGCCTGCCGGCCGGCTTCCAAGCCCAGGCCCGCGTGGCCGCGCATCCTGGCCTACCGGCTGTCCGGACCCGGCGGGAAGCGCCGCCCGGCGGCCCGGATCCGCGGGCCGGAAATTTCCGCATTTCAGTGCTTGCAAATCCCGCGGCATGGGATATAAACCGCGGCCTCGGACGGCGCTGCGGCGACGGACGACGCCAGAGCGGGCGTAGCTCAGGGGTAGAGCACAACCTTGCCAAGGTTGGGGTCGAGGGTTCGAATCCCTTCGCCCGCTCCAGTTTTCCTTAGATAGATCAGCGACTTAGCAGGCGCCCTCAGGGGCGCCTTCTGCTTTCCCGGTCCCGTCGACATTGGCGGGAAGCAAGAGGAAGTATGTTGCGGCGCACAATGCGCGGCTTCGGCCGGCGTTGCCGCCACGCGCGACTCGCTCTTCCCGCCGCAAATTTCATGCGTCAGCCCTCGCTTTGCGAGCCGCCATCTCAACCGCACGGTGGCAATGAGCCGCTTTCATCCTGCGGCCCGCTCTCGGGCGCCACTTCGGCACAGAAGTGCGAACGCCAGGAGATGCCTGGCTGTCGCCATCGCGGGCAGCCGCTGATCCTAAATTTTCTGAAGCGCGGGAATAACCCGGCCTGTCCGCTGATCTCGTTGACAGCCGAGCCATCGCTTGAGCGCGGCATCACGCATCACTGAGCGCCGCCTGCTCAGTTCAAGTCCATCGGCACGAGGACCCGCACCCACCATGCGGGCGAGCTGCGCCTCGCCTTCACCAAGGCCACTCACACGACCATCGCCGGCGACCTCAACGGCTGCACCGCACTCGTGGCCGGCGATTTCGTGCTGTAGCGGCGCACCGTTTCCGTCCCCCGCCTTTCAGGCGGTTCCCCTCAAGCGGATCGATCATGACGACCATCAACGGCACCATCGGCGACGACATTCTCACAGGCACCGACCAGGCGGACGTCATCCACGGCAATGGCGGCGACGACCAGATCACCGGGGGCGACGGTAACGACTCCCTCTTCGGCGGCGACGGCGACGACGTGTTCCTCGGCGGTCTCGGCAACGACACCATCTCCGGCGACGCCGGGGACGACATCATGGTCGGCGGCGACGGCGCGGACGTGCTGAACGGCGGTACCGGCATCGACACGGCCGCCTACATCTTCAGCACGGTCGGGGTGGTCGCGACGATCGGCGGCACCGGCGTCGGCGGCGAGGCCGAAGGCGACAAGATCGGCGCCGACATCGAGAACCTCACCGGCTCCCAATTCGCCGACACGCTGGCCGGATCGGCCGGCAACAACGCCCTCGACGTCATTGGTGGCGACGACCATCTGCAGGGACTGGACGGCAACGACATCCTGACTGGGGGGGACGGGGACGATCTGCTCGATGGGGGAAACGGCGACGACACACTCGTCGGCGGCAATGGGGCGGACGTGTTGAACGGCGGCGCCGGCAACGACACGGTCGACTATTCCCACAGCACCACCGGGGTCGATGTTGCGATCGGCGCCACCGGTTTCCAGGGCGAGGCCCAAGGCGACACGGTCGGCGCCGACATCGAGAACTTCATCGGGTCGCAGAGCGGCGACATACTGGTCGGGTCGGCCGCCGACAACATCCTGACGGGTTCTGGCGGCGACGACCGTTTGCTGGGGGAGGACGGCAACGACATCCTTGTCGGGGGTGACGGGAACGATCAGCTCGAAGGCGACGGCGGCAACGATACCCTCATCGGCGGGAACGGGGACGATCAGATCAATGGCGGCGCCGGCGACGATGCCATCGTGATCAATATGGGTGCCGCGGTGGTCGATGGCGGCGACGGCACCGACAGTCTCGTCGTCAACCGGGGCGCCTCGACGGTCGGGGGCCTCTTCTCCGTCAACGACAGGGACACCGCCGATGCTTCGCATGCGATCGGCATCGAGAGCCTGACCTACAACGCCGGGTCCGGCATTGACACCATCCTCGGCAGCAGCGGCAGCGACGCCCTCTTCGGCAATGGCGGCAACGATACGCTCAACGGAAGGGCCGGCGACGACACACTCTCCGGCGGCAACGGCACTGATGACCTTGCCGGGGAGGACGGGAATGACCGGCTGGACGGGGGCAATGGCGATGATGTCCTGACCGGTGCCGGCGGCGCCGATGCGCTGAACGGCGGCGCCGGCAGCGACATGGCCGAGTATTCCAACAGCCTGGTGGGCGTGACGGTGAGCCTGGCCACCGGCCACGGCACCGGCGGCGAGGCCCAGGGCGACACCCTGACGGCGATCGAGAATATCGACGGCAGCGTGGGCAACGACACGCTCGAAGGCAACAGCGCCGACAACATCCTGCTCGGCAACAACGGCGACGACGTGCTCCGCGGCGGTGCCGGGGCCGACCATCTCGACGGCGGCGACGGGATCGACCTGGTCAGCTATTTCACCAGCAATGTCGGCGTCTCGGTCAGCCTCGCCTCCGGTATCGCCAGCGGCGGCGATGCGCAGGGCGATATCGTGATCAATATCGAGAACCTGACGGGCAGCCAGGGCAACGACACGCTCGAAGGCGATGCCGGGGCCAACACCCTGTCGGGCAGCGGCGGCAACGACGTGCTCCGCGGCGGTGTGGGGGCGGATCATCTCGACGGCGGCGCCGGTGTCGACACCGCCGACTACCAGCACGGAACGGCCGGCGTGACGGTCAGCCTGGCCACCGGCATCGGTTCCCGCGGCGAGGCCCAGGGCGACACCCTGACCGGCATCGAGAACCTGTCGGGCAGCCAGGGCAACGACATGCTCGAAGGCGATGCCGGCGCCAACACCCTGTCGGGCAATGGCGGTAACGACGTGCTCCGCGGCGGCGCCGGGGCCGACCATCTCGACGGCGGCGCCGGCGTCGACACGGTCAGCTATTCCAACAGCGCCACCGCGGTCGTCGTCAGCCTGAACAGCCTGATTGGAACCGCCGGCGACGCGCAGGGCGACACCTATGCCGGCATCGAGAATGTGGACGGTTCCCAGGCCTCGGACTCGCTGGCCGGCAACATCCTGGACAACGTGCTGCACGGCTTCGGTGGCAACGACGTGCTCGTCGGGCTGGCCGGGGCCGACACGCTCGACGGTGGCGCCGGCATCGACGCCGTCAGCTACACCACCAGCACGATCGGCGTGACTGTCAATCTGAACACCCAGGTCGGCACCGGCGGCGACGCCCAGGGCGACACCTATATCAGCATCGAGAACGTCAATGGCAGCCAGGGTGCCGACACCATCACCGGCAGCGCGGTGGCCAATGTGCTGAACGGTTTTGGCGGC
>NZ_JBYRFX010000777.1:0-6543 GCF_057815775.1 Inquilinus sp. | reverse complement strand
TTCCTGCAAATTAACGTTATCTTAAGCTTCTGATTTGTAGAACTTTATTGCACACACGATGTATTGAGCGACATCAAGCTCCGCCGGACATTGCTTTTCGAATCTGGCGCAGCCTGATCCCAACGCATCGCGGGTCGGTCTCAACGTCCAACCGGGGGACGGACGCCATGACGCTCAGATTCTGCATCGCAGCGTGCCTTTTGCTGGCGGCCTGTGGCAACGGTCCCGGCAGCAATGCGCCGCTGGTCGGCGAAGGACCGCTGGTCGACCTGCCCTACCCCGGCATCCTGATCCCCGGACTTCCGCCGGCCCCGCGAGCCCCTTCACCCCAGCTTGCTTCCATGCCGCCGCCGGATGCCATCGCCCCCAACCCCATTGCCGAGGTCGATGCCGGCCCCGGCTGCGGCTCGGCCCGGCTAGGCCCGGCGCAGCGCGCGATCTGCGGGTCACCGACCGCGCTGTGGCTGGACAGCCAGCTCGACGGCATCCAGGGCTGGAAGATCGCGGCCACCGGGCCGGCCCAGATCGGTCCGCAGAAGACCGACGGCATGCGCCTGGCGGTGCGGCGCTGGGTCGAACAATGCGGCGCCGACATCGCCTGCATCCAGACCCGGCAGTTCGGCATGCTGCGCACCTTGACCGCGGCGATCGACCCGGCCGGCTGGGGCGGCCGCTACGACGGCCCGTATTGGACCATGTATGTGCTGCCGGCCCAGTATGTCGGCGAGGTCAACGTGTTCTTCTCGCTCGACCACAATGGCCGCGAATGCGCGCTGGCCTTCACCGGCGTCCGCCTGGACCTGGAGGACCGCTTCCCGCTGCCCGACCTGCGGGACGGCGCCATCGGCGGCCGCGACCGGCTGTACCTGGCCGATCCGGGCAACCCGTCGGCCTTCATCCGTTTTACCCGGGTCGGCACCAAGGTCTGGATCAACCGCGACGGCCGCACCCCGGCGCTGGACCGGCAATGCCGGGCCGGGGCGATCTACGGCGAGTACCGCAAGGACGAGGTGCGCAAGCCGATCGTCAGCTATCTCGGCGCGCCGGGCCTGGAGCCGCTGCCGCCGCACATCATGATCCCGGGGGCTTGAGCCCGTCCGATAATGCTACTGGCGCGGCCGTCTGGCGTCGGTTCTGCGCTTCCGGTGCTCACGGACCCAAACGTCCGCTGCGCGCCGGGTCTCGAAACCACCACCAGCCGACTCACGCCAGCGCATTCTCAAGCGGGCTCTGACAGATCAACCCGGCGCCGGCCCGCCGGTGGCGGCGATGGCCGCCGCGGCCAAAGCGGGATCGACCTCGCCGCCATCATGGCTGCGCACCACCACGTCGCGCCGGGCCAGGTGGATGCCGGCGGCGTCGAATTCCTCGAGGATGCGCTGGTACAGCTGGCGGCGGATCATGAACTGTTCGCCCGGCCGGGACATGAACTTGATCCCGACCACCATGTTGAATTCCTCGATCTGGCGCACGCCCTGGGATTTCGGCGCGTCGAGCAGATGCGGGCCCAGCAGCGGGTCGGCCGCGATCTCGGCGCCGATCTTCTTCACGATCTTCTTCACCTGGTCGACATTGGTGTCGAACGGCACCCGGAATTCCATCTTCACCACCACCCAGTCGCGGCTGAGATTGGTCATGGCCCGGGCCTCGCCGAACGGCACGGTCTGCAGCGCGCCGCGCTGGTGGCGCAGCTTGAGCGAGCGGATCGAGATCGCCTCGACCGTGCCCTTCAGGCTGCCGATCTCGACATATTCGCCGATCCGGAACGCGTCCTCGAGCAGGAAGAAGGCGCCGGAGACGATGTCCTTCACCAGGGTCTGGGCGCCGAAGCCGATGGCCAGCCCGACCACGCCGGCGCCGGCCAGCAGTGGCCCGATATCGATGCCGAGCGAGGACAGCACGATCAGCGCCGCGACCGTCAGCAGGGTGATGAAATAGGCGTTGCGGAACAGCGGCAGCAGGGTCTTCAGCCGGGCCTGCCGCGTCGCATCGGAGGCCGACATCGCGGTGGTCGAGCGGCTGAGCCGATGGTCGATCAGCGCCCGGCCGAGATGCCACAGCAGGTCGACCACGATCAGCGTCAGCACGATGCGCACCGCCGACCGCAGCACCAGCGCCCCCGGCTCGTCCGCCGCCATCATCGCATGCATCGAATCGACGCCCCAGCGGCCGGCCAGGAAGGCCAGCGCGCCGAGGATGATCAGGGCCTGGGACGTGCGCTCCACCAGCATCGCCAGGGGCTTGTCCTTGCCCTCGATCGAATCCGGCGAGGCGATCGACCGCGCCGCCTCACGGATCTGGTGCAGCCCCCAGGGCAGCAGCGCCAGCACGAACACCGTCATCGCCGCACGGGGTGCGCCGAGCGCGACCAGGACGACGACCGCCGCCATGGCGACGGTGACCAGCCAGCGCCCGAGGTCGTGGTGGATGCCCTGCCCCGACGTCCAGGCGCGGCGCCGCCAGGTGAAGGCGATGACCAGGCCCAGCACCAGGAAGGAGGTCAGCTCGCGGATCAGCAGCGCGGCATCGTCCGGCGCATCCAGCCGGCGCATCAGCCGGGCCAGGAAGACGCCACCGATCATCACGGTCGGGATCGCGATCAGCCAGCGCATGATGGTGGGCACCGCCGCTTCGGGCACCGCGATCAGGCGCAGATCCGGCCGGCCGGGCGACAGGCCGAGGCGCAGCACCTCTCGGGCCAGCCGGGCGACCAGCGCGATGGCCAGCAGCGAGATCACCAGGTGCTGGAAGCCCTGCGGCCAGGTGAAGGCCAGGAAGATGCCGAGGCTGCCGACGGCGAAGGCGACGACATCGCCGACGGCGAAGACCAGCCGGGCGGCGAAGACGGCGAGATGCTCCCCGATCCCCGCCCCCGGCGCGTGGATCAGCCGGCGGCGGACCGGCCGGGTCAGGCGGCGCAGCAGGTATTCGACCAGGACGCCAACACCGATGAAGGCCACGACGGCCAGGACCAGGCCGAGCACGCCGATTTCGGCCAGGGCTTCGCCGACCCGGGCGCCGACCCCGCCCAGGATGCCCGGCAGGTCGCGCAGCGTTTCGGCATACCACTGCAGCTTGGTGCGGGTGTGCATCCGCATCATGTCGATATCGTCCATCTGGGCAGACGGCGCCGCATCCGGCGTGGCCGCCGTGGACGGGGTCGTGGCAGAGGACGCGGGCTGTGCCTGCTGCTGGGCCAGCCAGCCCTGCACCTCGGGGTTGCGCAGCAGGTCGAGCAGTTGCTGCACCGGCACGGGCGGTGCCTGCTCCACCGTCTTCGCCGCCGGCGTAGGCGAGGCCGCGGACGGCACGTCCTGGGCCATGGCCCCCGTCATCGCGCTGACCTGAATCAGCACGGCCGCCACCACACCCCAAAACCGCCGCATCCGCCCCTCCCGCTCGCTGCGCGCATGCTGTCGTGCGGCGCGGCCCGTGGCAACGGGCATCAGAGCCAGAGTGGCGCTTATGCGTTGCCTCTCCCGCTTGCGGGAGAGGTCGGAGACGCGAAGCGGCTCCGGGTGAGGGTTCTTCGTCGCGGCCAGGCCAACCCTCACCCGGTCTCGCTGCGCGAGCCCGACCTCTCCCGCCAGGCGGGAGAGGCAACGCGAACTTACCGGGCCGGCCTTCCTTCTAATCGGCCCAGGCCTTGACCGTCAGCACCGCATCGGCGAAGGCATCAGGCGCTTCCTGGGGCAGGTTGTGGCCGATGCCTGATGTCACCACCCGGTGTTCGTACCGGCCGGTGAAGCGGGCGGCGTGGCCGGCGGTGCCGCCGATCGCCATCACCCCGTCGGCATCACCGTCCAGCGTCACCGTCGGCACCGTGATCGGCGGCTGGGCCGCCAGCCGGCGCTCGATGTCGGCCAGGTCGGGGTCGCCTGCCACCAGCCCGTAGCGGTGGCGGTAGGAGTGGATCGCCACATCGACGAAATCGGGGTTGTCGAAGGCCACGGCGCTGCGGTCGTAGGTGGCGTCGTCGAAGCGCCATTCCGGCGACCACAGCCGCCACAGCAGGCGGCAGAAATCGCGCCGGTTGCGGTCCAGCCCCAGCCGGCCGCGCTCGCCATGGAAGTAGTACTGGTACCAGTAGCGCAACTCGGCCTCCGGCGCAGCCGGTTCGCCCGATTTGGCGATGTCCTGGATGTTGTAGCCGTTGACCGAGACCAGGCCCTGCACCCGGTCCGGCCGCAGCGCCGCGACGACGCAGGCGGCCCGGCCGCCCCAGTCGTAGCCGCCGAGGACGGCCGATTCGATCTGCAGCGCGTCCAGCAGCGCCAGCAGGTCGTGGCCCAGCGCCGCCTGTTCGCCCGAGCGCGGCGTCGCGGCCGAGCGGAACCGGGTCGGACTATAGCCGCGCAGATAGGGCGCGATCACCCGGGCGCCGCGGGCGGCCAGCAGCGGCGCCACCTCGGTGTAGCTGTGGACGTCGTAGGGAAAGCCGTGCAGCAGCACCGCCGGCCATCCGGCGGGATCGCCCGTCTCCTCATAGGCGACGGTCAGCACGCCGGCATCGATCTGCTTGAGCATGAACCCTGAGTCTCCGTGATGGGATCGGCCATTGGAGCACACCCGGGGCCGGCCGTCGCGATTCCGGCGCCCCTGTGACTGAGGTAACACCCGGCCGCCCCTGCCGTCCGACATCCTCGCGACCGGACACAACCGAATGGGCGGCCGCCGGCCGCCCCGAGAGCAGGGAACCACATCATGGCGATCATCAACGGCACCGAAAACGCGGACACAATCACCGGCAGCGACCAGGCCGACACCATCAACGCCCTGGGCGGCGACGACGTGGTCGACGGCGGCAAGGGCAACGACATCGCCTTCCTGGGCGCCGGCAACGACGAATTCAGCTGGGCACCCGGCCAGGGCAGCGACACCGTCGACGGCGGCACGGGCACCGACACGCTCGACTTCCTGGGTGCCAACGTCGCCGAAAACATCACCATCTCGGCCAACGGTGACCAGGCGATCTTCTTCCGCGACATCGCCGCCGTGACCATGACCCTGCACGATGTCGAACACATCGCCTTCGACGCGCTGGGCGGGGCGGACACCGTCGCGGTCGGCAACATGGCCGGCACCGCCGTCAACCAGGTCACGGTCGATCTGGCTGGGGTTCTGGGCGGCACCACCGGAGACGGCTCGGCCGATCAGGTCAGCGTCGACGGCACCGCCGGCGCCGATGCCATCACCGTCACCCAGTCGGGCACGGCCATCGTGGTGGACGGCCTGCCGGCACAGACCGTGATCGACCATGCCGATGCCGGCCTGGACCACCTCACGGTCAACGGACTGATCGGCAACGACCGGATCGACGCCAGCGCGCTGGCCGCCGGGTCGGTGCTGCTGACCCTGGATGGCGGTGCCGGCAACGACACCCTGATCGGGGGCGCCGGGGCCGACACGCTGATCGGCGGCGACGGCAACGACACGGTCGATGGCGGCAAGGGCGACGACACCGCCTTCCTCGGCGCCGGCAATGACGAATTCAGCTGGGCCCCGGGCCAGGGCAGCGACACCGTCGACGGCGGCTCCGGCATCGACACGCTCGACTTCCTCGGGGCCAATGTCGCGGAAAACATCACCATCTCCGCCCAGGGCGACCACGCGATCTTCTTCCGCGACATCGCGGCCGTGACCATGAACCTGCACGATGTCGAACACATCGTGTTCGACGCGCTGGGCGGGGCGGACACCGTCGCTGTCGGCGACATGGGCGCCACCGCCGTCACCCAGGTGACGGTCGACCTGGCCGGCGTGCTGGGCGGCACCACCGGCGACGGCGTGGCGGATCAGGTCAGCGTCGACGGCAGTGCCGGCGCCGACGGCGTCGTCATCTCCCAGTCCGGCACGGCCGTTCTGGTCGACGGCCTGGCGGCGCAGACCGTGATCGACCATGCCGATGCCGGCCTCGACCATGTCACGGTCAACGGTCTCGGCGGCGACGACCTGCTCGACGCCAGCGCGCTGCCGGCCGGCTCCGTGCTGCTCACCCTGGATGGCGGCATCGGCAATGACACCCTGGTCGGAAGCGCCGGGGCGGATACCCTGATCGGCGGGGACGGCAACGATGTGCTCCGCGGCGGTGCCGGGGCCGACCATCTCGACGGCGGCGCCGGCATCGACACGGTCAGCTATTCCAACAGTGCCACCGCGGTGGTCGTCAGCCTGAACAGTCAGGTCGGAACCGCCGGCGACGCGCAGGGCGACACCTATGCCGGCATCGAGAATGTGGACGGCTCCCAGGCCTCGGACTCGCTGGCAGGCAACATCCTGGACAACGTGCTGCATGGCTTCGGCGGCA
This sequence comes from Inquilinus sp., assembly GCF_057815775.1. Taxonomy (NCBI): domain Bacteria; kingdom Pseudomonadati; phylum Pseudomonadota; class Alphaproteobacteria; order Rhodospirillales; family Rhodospirillaceae; genus Inquilinus; species Inquilinus sp. Next base: position 236 of record NZ_JBYRFX010000777.1, on the reverse strand, counting down.
ACGACGTGCTCGTCGGGCTGGCCGGGGCCGACACGCTCGACGGCGGCGCCGGCATCGACACCGCCAGCTACACCACCAGCACGATCGGCGTGAACGTCAATCTGAACACCCAGGTCGGCACCGGCGGCGACGCCCAGGGCGACACCTATATCAGCATCGAGAACGTCAATGGCAGCCAGGGTGCCGACACCATCACCGGCAGCGCGGTGGCCAATGTGCTGAACGGTTTTGGCGGC
>NZ_JBYRFX010000776.1:0-9655 GCF_057815775.1 Inquilinus sp. | reverse complement strand
GACGATCGCGACGACCGCGATGCTGACCTCCTTGTAGCGGGAGAGGATGACCAGCACCCTTTCCAGCAGCGTGTCCGGCACCTTGACGCCGACCTTGCGCGCCTTTGCTTCGTTGCTTGGCACCATCTGCCTTTCTGTCGCTCCGGTCCTCTGGACCGGCTTCGCCGCACGAGCCTAGGCGCGAGTGGCGAAGCCGGATCCGTCTGCTGCTCAGGTCGGCTCGGCCGTGCTGCGGCCTTCGAACCGGGTCTCGCCGACATAGGCGTCGACATTGTCCTTGGTCACATAGGCCTGGCTGGTGTCGCTGTTGGCCGGGCCGACCAGCCCGCCCGAGAGCTTGTAGAGATACATCTGCTGCACCGGCAGGAAGCCCTGCAGATAGGCCTGCTGGTCGGTGGTGAAGGCGACGTCGCCGGACTTGATGTAGCCCAGCGTCTGCGGGAACAGGTCGAAGCCGGCGGCGACCACGCCGGTCTTGGCCAGCCCGTATTTGTTCGACACGAAGCCGCAGGCATAGGTGTCGGACCCGCCTGTGCCGAACAGGCCGGCGACGTTCTTGTGGCTGAGATAATAGCTCTCGACCCGCGAGATTTCAGTCGCCGGATCCGGCCCGGTGTTGACCACGTCGTAGGTCATGCCCTCGCCGTGATCCTTGATCGCCTGGATGTAGCCATCGAGGCGGGGCTGGGTGTTGAGCGAGCCGGGAACGCCGATCGACAGCATGACATGCCCGCCCTTGGGCACCATCTGGATCCACTTCAGGGCCGAGTTGTAGCCCGACTGGTACAGCGGCTGGCCGACATAGGACAGGCGCTTGTTCGGGCTGCCGGTCGGCACGTCGGCGTTGAAGGCGACGACCGGGATGCCGGCGGCGCTGGCCGCGGCCACCGCGGCGTCGAACGCCTTGGGGTCGACCAGGCAGACCGCGATGCCGTCGGCCTTCTGGGCGATCGCCGTCTGCACGGCGCTGACCATCTCGGACACCACGTTCTTATGCGACCCGGTCCACGGGTAGCTGCAGCCGAACGCCGCGCAGGCGTCCTGGATGCCGTAGATCGTCGGGGTGAAGAACTGGTCCAGCGTCACGTGGCAGACAAAGAAGAACTTGTACGGCTTCTTCGGCAACCCGCCGGCCGCGTCGTCGGCCAGGGCAGTGCCCATGCCGCCGGCCAGGCCGGCCGCGCCGAGCCCCAGTGTCGCTGCCGTGCGGAACGCGCTGCGCCGGCCGATCGCGCTGCCGATCAGCCCTGGCAGGCCTGTCTGGTTGCGGGTGTCGTCGTCCATCTCGAACCTCCCTCGTCTTGCCTTATGGGAACGGGCATGACCGGCCGTCCCGAATGGGGCGGGTGTCATCCGGTTCTCCGGTTACATTGTTGTATGACAAATTCTGTGTCAATTTGATTCCATGTCCGGCGGGGCGGGTGGGCGGCAGGGCCGCGGATTCCCCGGCCGGGCATGGACATTCACTAAGGAATTGGGGCCGTGGCCGGCCGGGATTTGCCATGGCGGATCCGGCGGATCGCGGCCCGCGGCCAAGGAGTTGAAATGCCGGATATCGAGTTCAGGCCCGTCACCAGGGACGGGCTGAAGGTGACGACGATCGGGCTGGGCGGAACCGGCCTCGGCAACATGTACCGCGCCGTCGACCCGGGGGCGGCGATCGCCACCGTCCAGGCCGCCTATGACCGCGGCGTGCGCTATTTCGACACCGCCCCGGTCTATGGCTTCGGGCTCAGCGAGACCCGCCTCGGCCAGGCGATCAAGACGCTGCCGCGCGACCAGATCGTGATCTCGTCCAAGGTCGGCTACGATCTGGTGCCGATCCCGGACAGCGAGAAGAAGCCGCAGCTGTGGGACGACGCCCCGGCGATCCGGGCCGATTTCGATTATTCGCGCGACGCGGTGCTGCGCTCGCTCGAAGGCACGCTGAAGCGGCTCGACACTGACCATGTCGACATGGTCGCGATCCACGATCCGGACGAGGCGATCCATTTCGCTCCCGGCGAGGACCCCTATGCCCGCAGCCGCTTCAAGGAAGCGATGGACGGCGCCTATCCCGCCCTGGACGATCTGCGGTCGCAGGGCGTCATCAAGGCGATCGGCGTCGGCATCAACCAGTGGCAGATGCTGTCCGACTTCGTCATCGCCGGCCGGTTCGACTATTTCCTGCTGGCCGGCCGCTACACGCTGCTGGAGCAGGAGCCGCTGGCGACGCTGCTGCCGGTCTGCGAACAGCGCGGCACCAGGATCGTGATCGGCGGCCCGTACAATTCCGGCATCCTGGCCACCGGCGCGGTCCAGGGCGCGACCTTCAACACCCGGCTGGCGCCGGCACCGGTGCTGGAGCGAGTGCGGCGGATCGAGGCGGTCTGCGCCAAGCACGACGTGGCGCTGCCGGCCGCCGCCCTGCAATTCCCGCTGGGCCACCCCGCCGTGGTCAGCGTCATCCCGGGCGCCCGCTCGGTGCCCGAGCTGGAGCAGAATCTGGGCTATCTGGCGCAGCCGATCCCGGCGGCGTTGTGGAGCGACCTCAAGGCCGAGGGCCTGATCGAGGCCGCGGCGCCGGTTCCGGCCGGGGCCTGAGGCCCGGGGGTTTGGTTCGGGCCGTTGGCCCGATCGATCGAAGGTGTCGTCGCCCGCCCCGGCCGGGGTGGGCGGCTTCCCGTCAGCGGATGCCGGACCGGGGCGGCGTCCGGCCGCTGTTGTTGTTGGCCGGTTGTGGCGCCATCGACAACTCGTGCTCCGGCACCATCCGCTCCTCCTGGCCCAGCACGCTGCGCACGCGGTACATCGGACCGGACGATTCGCTGGGATAGCGCGCCAGCACCTTGAATGACCCGACGGCGGACTGGCCCGACAGCGATCGGCGCGAGACCTGCACGGTGCTGCCCACCGAGAATTTGTAATCCGTCATGGCGACATTTCTGGCCTCCCCTGCGGGAGCGCCGGTGGCGGGATCGGCATATCAAACCAACCACATCATACATCGGATCGAAGAAATATTTTCGACAAAGCGTTCTGGATCCTCAGTATTTCCAGGAAAAAATCGCCTTATTCGCCGAAACTATAGAAAATCGTAATTGGTATTTATTTCCGTGAATTTGGCGATCGAGCTTGTATCCGGCGGCTGAAATGCGCATTTGGGGGAAGCATTTTGAACAATATGCCTCGCTTGAAATAATTCCCTGAAGGGATCCGCCCATGAAATTCCGCCCCCTGCACGACCGCGTCGTGGTTCGCCGGATCGAAGCCGAGGCCAAGACCGCTGGCGGGATCATCATCCCCGACACCGTCAAGGAGAAGCCGCAGGAGGGTGAGATCGTGGCCGTCGGCCAGGGCGCGCGGGATGCGCAGGGCGTGATCCAGGCGCTGGATGTCGGTGTCGGCGACCGCATCCTGTTCGGCAAATGGTCGGGATCCGAGATCCGGCTCGACGGGGTCGATTACCTCGTCATGAAGGAAGCCGACGTGATGGGCGTGCTCGCCTGATCCCTCGGCCCTCCGGACCCCTTTCCCTCATCTAAGGATTCAAGACCATGCCGGCGAAAGACGTCAAATTCAGCACCGATGCGCGCGACAAGATGCTCCGCGGCGTCGATATCCTGGCCCGTGCCGTCAAGGTCACGCTCGGCCCCAAGGGGCGCAATGTCGTCCTCGACAAGTCCTGGGGTTCGCCGCGGATCACCAAGGACGGCGTGACGGTGGCCAAGGAGATCGAGCTTTCCGACAAGTTCGAGAACATGGGCGCCCAGATGGTGCGTGAGGTCGCGACCAAGACCAACGACCTGGCCGGCGACGGCACCACCACCGCCATCGTCCTGGCCCATGCCATCGTCAAGGAAGGCGCCAAGGTCATCGCTGCCGGGTTGAACCCGATGGACGTGAAGCGCGGCATCGACCTCGCGGTCGCCGCGGTGGTCGAAGAGATCGGCAAGCGCGCCCAGACCATCTCGACCAATGACGAGATCGCCCAGGTCGGCACCATCTCCGCCAATGGCGAGCGCGAGATCGGCGAGATGATCGCCAAGGCGATGAAGAAGGTCGGCAACGAGGGCGTGATCACGGTCGAGGAGGCGAAGAGCTTCGAGACCGAACTCGACATCGTCGAGGGCATGCAGTTCGACCGCGGCTACATCTCGCCCTACTTCGTCACCAACGCCGAGAAGATGATCGCGGAGCTGGAGAACCCCTACATCCTGCTGCACGAGAAGAAGCTGCCGAACCTGCAGGCCTTCCTGCCGCTGCTCGAGGCAGTGGTCCAGGCCGGCCAGCCGCTGCTGATCATCGCCGAGGATGTCGACGGCGAGGCGCTGGCAACCCTGGTGGTCAACAAGCTGCGTGGCGGCCTGAAGGTCGCGGCGGTCAAGGCGCCGGGCTTCGGCGATCGTCGCAAGGCGATGCTGGAGGATCTCGCGGTCCTCACCGGCGGCCAGGTCATCTCCGAAGACCTCGGCATCAAGCTGGAGACGGTGACGCTCGACATGCTCGGCCGCGCCAAGAAGGTGGTCATCAGCAAGGAAACCACGACGGTCGTCGACGGCGCCGGCGCCAAGAAGGACATCGAGGGCCGCACCAACCAGATCCGCGCCCAGATCGAGGAGACGACCTCGGACTATGACCGCGAGAAGCTGCAGGAGCGGCTGGCCAAGCTGGCCGGCGGCGTCGCCATCATCCGAGTCGGCGGCGGCAGCGAGATCGAGGTGAAGGAGCGCAAGGACCGCGTCGACGACGCGATGCATGCGACCCGGGCCGCGGTGGCGGAAGGCGTCGTCGCCGGCGGCGGCGTCACCCTGCTCTATGCCAGCCGTGTGATCGACAAGCTGAAGCCCGAGAACACCGACCAGAAGGTCGGCATCGACATCGTCCGCCGCGCCCTGCAGGCGCCGGTGCGGCAGATCGTCGAGAATTCCGGCGGCGACGGTTCGGTGGTGGTCGGCAAGCTGCTCGACAGCAAGGACCACAACTGGGGCTACGACGCCCGCAAGGGTGAGTTCACCGCCATGATCAAGGCGGGCATCCTCGACCCAGCCAAGGTGGTCCGCATCGCCCTGCAGAACGCGGCGTCGATCGCCGGCCTGCTGATCACCACCGAGGCGATGGTGGCGGAACGGACGGACCCGGCGGCAGGCGCCTCGGCGCATGGCGGCGACTCGGGCGGCATGGATTACTGAAGCCGATCCGGAAGCCGGTCCCGCCTCGGCGGGATCGGCTGTGATTGCAGATCCCCAATACGATTGCAGCCGCCCGGCAACGGGCGGCTGCAATCGTATTGGGGCCGCCGTGAGCGGCAGGCGTGGCCCGGTCACTCGCCCTTGAGTTCGAGTTCCTTGTTCACCCGCAGCGCGGCCAGGGTGCAGACGGCGCCCGACAGCAGGTAGGCGCCGACCAAGGCGAGGCCGAACTGGCTGGACAGGCCCAGCGCGACCAGCGGCGCGAAGCCGGCGCCGACCATCCAGGCGATGTCGGAGGTCAGGGCCGAGGCGGTGTAGCGATAGGTGTTCGAGACGTTCGACGCCACCGCGCCGGCCGCCTGGCCGAAGGACAGGCCGAGCAGGGCGAAGCCCACCAGCACGAAGGTTGCCCGCCCCGCGGCACCGCCGCCGAGCAGCATCGGCGTGACGAAGCTGAACAGCGCGATCAGCACGGCGCAGACCGCCAGCAGGGTCCGCCGGCCGGTGCGGTCGGCGATCAGCCCCGACGCCACGATGCCGATGGTGCCCAGGATGGCGCCGATGAACTCCGTGATCAGGAAGTCGCCGGCATTGTGGTCGGTGTACAGGGCGACCCAGCTTAGCGGGAACACCGTCACCAGGTGGAACAGGGCGAAGGTGGCCAGCGGCACGAAGGCGCCGACCAGGATGTTGGGGCCCTGCGCCTTCAGCGTCACCGACACGCGCTGCGCCTCCAGGTCCCGGCTTTCATACAGCCGCTGGAATTCCTCCGTCACCACCAGGCGCAGGCGGGCGAACAGGGCGACGACGTTGATCGCGAAGGCGACGAAGAAGGGATAGCGCCAGCCCCAGTCCAGGAAATCGGCCACCGGCAGGTTCATCAGGAAGAACGAGAACAGCGCGGCTGCCAGCATGAAGCCCAGCGGGGCGCCCAGCTGCGGCATCATCGCGTACCAGCCGCGGCGATTGTGCGGCGCGTTGAGCGCCAGCAGCGAGGCCAGGCCGTCCCAGGCGCCGCCCAGGGCCAGGCCCTGGCCGATGCGGAACAGCGCCAGCAGGGCGATCGCGGCCGGGCCGATGTCGTCGGTCCCGGGCAGGAAGGCCATCGCCGCGGTCGAGCCGCCGAGCAGGAACATCGCCATGGTCAGCTTGACGCTGCGCCCGTGCCGCCGGTCGACCTCCATGAAGAAGATCGATCCGATCGGGCGGGCGACGAAGGCCAGCGCGAACACGGCGAAGGAGTACAGCATCGCGTCCAGCGGCGTCGCATGCGGGAAGAAGAACCGCGGGAAGACCAGGACCGAGGCGATGGCGTAGACGAAGAAGTCGAAAAACTCCGCCGTCCGGCCGATCACGACCCCGATCGCGATCTCGCCCGGCGACACCCCCGAATGTCGATCAGCCGGCAGCGTCACATCCTGCCCGGCTGCGGACGGGGAGAGCGGACCGTAGGGTCGACTGAGAGTGGCCATGGTCTTGTTTGTCCTGCTGGGCGTGTCGTGCCGGGCCGGGGTGCCGTTCTCCTGAATATGGCGTATGAATCCTGTGCGTCAAAGTGCGGCAACGAGCGGCCGCCCGGCCATTTCGGGCCCCATGCAGCCTGGGCACGGGCGGTGCGACGATGTTGCACTGCAACCATTCGCCGCTTCGTAGGACAAACTGTCCTCTGTTACATCGCGTAATGCTTCGGTAAAGCCAGCCCCGCCCTACCGCGTCTCTCACTCAGGCAACGGCATGCCCATCAAAGCCTTAGGCCGTCTGGTCGCTCTCCCCCTCCTGATGTCGTTGGCCGGCTGCAACATGGTGGTGATGCAGCCATCCGGCGATATTGCGGTGCAGCAGCGGGATCTGATCGTGATGTCCACGATCCTGATGCTGCTGATCATCGTGCCGGTGATCGCCCTCACATTATTTTTTGCCTGGAAGTACCGCCAGTCGGCCAAGGCGGCGGACTACGACCCGGAGTGGAGCCATTCGACCCAGCTCGAGGTCGTGATCTGGTCGGCGCCGCTGGTCATCATCATTGCCCTGGGGGCGCTGACCTGGATCAGCACCCACACGCTGGACCCCTACCGGCCGCTGGATCGCATCGACGCGGCCCGGCCGGTGGCGGCGGATGTGAAGCCGCTGACGGTCGAGGTCGTGGCCCTCGATTGGAAATGGCTGTTCCTCTACCCCGACCAAGGCATCGCCTCGGTGAACGAGCTGGCGGCGCCGGTCGACGTGCCGATCAACTTCAAGATCACCTCGGCGACGGTGATGAACTCCTTCTTCGTGCCGGCACTGGCCGGGCAGATCTATGCCATGGCCGGCATGGAGACGAAGCTGCACGCGGTGATCAACCACCCCGGCGAGTATGAGGGCTTCTCGGCGAACTACAGCGGCGCCGGCTTCTCCGGCATGCATTTCGCCTTCCACGGCCTGCCCAAGGCGGATTTCGACGCCTGGGTGCAGAAGGTGAAGGCCGACGGCAACAACCTCAGCCGCGAGGAATACCTGGCGCTGGAGCGGCCGAGCGAGCGCGACCCGGTGCGCCACTACGGCACGGTCGCGCCCGACCTGTACGACGCCATCCTCAACCTGTGCGTCGACCGTTCGAAGATGTGCCAGAGCGACATGATGCGGATCGACGCCAAGGGCGGCGGCGGCATGGCGGGCATCGACAACGTGATGATGCTGAACCACGACAAGACCGCCCGGCGCGGCGACGGCCCGGCCAAGACCTATGTCGCGGCGATCTGCACCACCGACGGCGACATGGCGCAAGGCTTGCCGCCGGAAGGGCTGCTGACCCGGTGGGCGGGGCGGCGGACGGAATGATGCCCGCCTGCGCGCCTGCACTCTCGCCCTCTTCGCATCGGCTGCCCGTCATGGCCGCATGCTCCGACAAGACCGAGTAGACCGATGTTCGAAAACATAGACCTCCAGAAGCTCGTCTTCGGTCGGCTCACGCTCGATGCGCTGCCGCTGCACGAACCCATTCTCGTCGTCACCTTCATCGCCGTCGCGCTCGGGGGCATCGCCGTCTTCGGCGCCATCACCTATTTCCGGCTGTGGTCCTATCTCTGGCACGAGTGGTTCACCAGCATCGACCACAAGAAGATCGGGGTCATGTATGTGGTCCTGGCCCTGATCATGCTGCTGCGCGGGTTTTCCGACGCGATCATGATGCGGGCCCAGCAGGCCATCGCCTTCGGCGCGAATGAGGGCTACCTGCCGCCGCACCATTACGACCAGATCTTCACGGCGCATGGCGTGATCATGATCTTCTTCATGGCCATGCCCTTCGTCACCGGGCTGATGAACTTCGTGGTGCCGATGCAGATCGGCGCCCGCGACGTCGCCTTCCCCTTCCTGAACAATTTCAGCTTCTGGATGACGGTGTCCGGCGCGGTGATCGTGATGATCTCGCTGTTCGTCGGCGAATTCGCGCGCACCGGCTGGCTGGCCTATCCGCCGCTGTCGGGCATCGCCTACAGCCCGGATGCCGGCGTCGACTATTATATCTGGGGATTGCAGATCGCCGGCATCGGCACGCTGCTATCCGGCGTCAACCTGGTCGCCACCATCATCAAGATGCGGGCGCCGGGCATGAAGATGATGCAGATGCCGGTCTTCACCTGGACCGCGCTGTGCACCAACATCCTGATCGTCGCGGCCTTCCCGGTGCTGACCGCCGTCCTCGCCCTCCTGTCGCTCGACCGCTATGTCGGGACCAACTTCTTCACGAACGACTTCGGCGGCAACCCGATGATGTACGTGAACCTGATCTGGATCTGGGGCCATCCGGAGGTCTACATCCTGATCCTGCCGGCCTTCGGCATCTTCTCCGAAGTGGTGGCGACCTTCTGCGGCAAGCGCCTGTTCGGCTACACCTCGATGGTCTACGCCACGGTGGTGATCACGATCCTGTCCTACCTGGTCTGGCTGCACCATTTCTTCACCATGGGCTCCGGCGCCAGCGTCAATTCCTTCTTCGGCATCACCACGATGATCATCTCGATCCCGACCGGGGCGAAGATGTTCAACTGGCTGTTCACCATGTATCGCGGTCGCATCCGGTTCGAGGTGCCGATGCTGTGGACCATGGGGTTCATGATCACCTTCGTGATCGGCGGCATGACCGGCGTGCTGCTGGCGGTGCCGCCGGCCGACTTCGTCCTGCACAACAGCCTGTTCCTGATCGCCCACTTCCACAACGTCATCATCGGCGGCGTGGTGTTCGGGCTGTTCGCCGGCCTGACCTACTGGTTCCCCAAGGCCTTCGGCTTCAAGCTGGACCCGTTCTGGGGCAAGATGTCGTTCTGGTTCTGGCTGGTCGGCTTCTACTTCGCCTTCATGCCGCTCTATGTGCTCGGCCTGATGGGCGTGACCCGGCGGCTGAACCATTTCGACGACCCGTCGCTGCAGATCTGGTTCATCCTCGCCGCCTTCGGCGCATTCCTGATCGCGCTGGGCATCCTGTCCTTCATCATCCAGCTGGT
>NZ_JBYRFX010000775.1:0-49303 GCF_057815775.1 Inquilinus sp. | reverse complement strand
GGACGCCGCGCGCGGCCTATGAGCGGGCAGACACCGATCTCAAGGTCGCGCGCCAGCACATCGCGGCGATGGAACAGCAGGTCGCCAACACCGTGGCCGCGCTGAACGGCGACCCGGATATCGAGATCGATCGCCACCCGTCGGTCCGCGCGGCCCAGGCCCAGCTCGACCGCGCCCGGCTCGACCTCTCCTACGCCACGGTGACGGCGCCCGACGACGGCATCGTGACCAAGGTCGACGACCTCCAGGTCGGCGATTTCGTCAATCCGGGCGCCGATGTGTTCTCACTGCTGTCGAGCCGGCAGGTCTGGGTCGAGGCGAATTTCCGCGAGACCGGCCTGACCCATATGCGCCCGGGCCAGGAGGCATCGATCGATGTCGACGCCTACCCCGGCCGCAGCTTCAAGGCGCACATCGTCAGCATGAGCCCGGGCACCGGATCGGATTTCTCGGTGCTGCCGCCCGAGAACGCGACCGGCAACTGGGTCAAGGTCGTGCAGCGCCTGCCGGTGCGCCTCGAACTCGATGAGCTCGACCCGGGCCGGCCGCTGTTCTCGGGCATCAGCGCCAATGTCCGGGTCGACACCGGCCATCGCAGCAGCTGGCGCCAAGCGCTGCTGGCCATGCTCGCGACGGGGGCGGAGAAATGAGCAGCGTTGCACTCGCGTCGACCCCCGCGGCCGACAGCCATCGCGCCATCACCATCGCGGCGCTGATGGCGACCTACATGCAGGCGGTCAACATCTCGCTGCCCAATGCCGCCCTGCTCCACATCCAGGGCACGCTGTCGATGGCCGATGACGAGGTCGGCTGGGTGTTCTCCTGGTACATCGCGGCCAGCATCATCACCATGCCGATGACGTGCTGGCTCGCCGGCCGCTATGGCCGGAAGGCGGTCTATCAGCTCTCGATCGCCGTCTTCGCCCTCGGCCTCGTGCTCGCCACGCTGTCGACGACCACGATGCAGTTCCTGGCCGCCCGCATCGTCCAGGGTGCCGCGAGCGGCCCCCTGGCCCCGCTGTCGCTGGCGATCCTGCTCGATCTGCTGCCGGCCCGGCGGCATGCCCGGATCAGCCTGGTGTGGACCATCACCCTGGTGCTGGGCATCGTCAGCGGTCCCAGCATCGGCGGCTGGCTGTGCGAATATTACGGCTGGGGTTCGATCTTCGCCCTCAGCCTGCCGATGGCGGGGTTCATCCTGCTGGCGATGGCGCTGTCGCTGCCGGAGAAGAAGGCCGACCAGCCGCCGCCCTTCGACCTGTTCGGCCTGGCAACGCTCGGGCTCGGCCTGATCGGGCTGCAACTGCTGCTCGACCGCGGCGAACGCGTGGACTGGTTCGCCTCGGCCGAGAGCTGGGTGGAGGCCGCGGCCGCGGTGCTCGGGTTCACCCTCTATCTCGTGCATGTGATGACCCGGAAGGTTCATTTCCTCGGCAAGGCGCTGTTCCGGGACCGCAACTTCGTCCTGTCCGCGATCCTGTTCTTCGCCTTCGGCTTCGTCCTGCTGCCGACCATGGCCCTGACCTCGCCGATGCTGGACGAATTGCTCGGCTATCCCGCCGACACCACAGGAATCATGGCGATCCCCCGCAGCATCGCGCTGGTCGCGGCGCTGATCCTGACGGTGCGGGCCCCGGCGCGGATCGACACCCGGTGGCTCGTGGCCGGCGGCATGGCGCTGGTCATCTACGCCAACGGGCGGATGCTCGGCTATTCACCCCTGATGGACTGGCAGCCCGTGATCGTCGCCGGCCTGTTCCAGGGTGCCGGCCTGGGCATGCTGATGCCGGCGCTGACCAGGATGGCGTTCAGCACGCTCGACCCGGCGTTGCGCCCGGAAGGAACCGTGCTGTTCAACCTGTCGCGCCTCTATGGCAGCACGATCGGCATCGCCCTGGTGCAGACCTTCTTCTACCAGAACACCCAGGCCATGCATGTGGCGCTGGCGAAGGACCTCACGCCCTATCGCGCCGCGGCCCATGTCACGGGGTCGATCGCCGCGCCGGGACTTGTCTCGCTTGATCACATAATCACCGGCCAGGCGGCTTTCGTCGGGATCATCGGCCAGTTCGAGGTCATGATGATCGCGATGCTGATCGCAAGCCCGCTCGTGCTGTTCCTGCGCAAGCCGCGCCCGGCCCACTGACCCGCACTCCATCGCCAATCCAGGACAAAGGCGTACCAAGATGGCAACCCCCGATGCGCTCCGCGACAAGAGGATTCCCCTGAACCACGGCACCGGGGCGATGCCCGCCGCCGGGTTCGGCACGCTGATCCCCGATCCGGTCGCAACCCGACAGGCGGTGACGGCCGCGCTGGAGACGGGATTCCGCCATTTCGATTGCGCCGAACGCTATCGCAACGAAGAGGCGATCGGCGACGCGTTCCAGGCCGCCTTCCAGGCAGGGATGGTCCGGCGCGAGGATGTGTTCGTCACCACGAAGCTGTGGAACACCAATCACCGCCCCGAACGGGTCAAGCCGGCCTTCGACGCCAGCCGCCGCCGGCTGAAGGTCGACACGGTCGATTGCTACATCATCCACACCCCCTTCGCCTTCCAGCCCGGCGACAACCAGGACCCGCGGGACGAGCACGGCAAGGTGATCTACGATCCCGGGGTGACGCTGGGCGAGACCTGGCAGGCGCTCGAACGCCTCGTGGATGACGGCCATGCCAAGTCGATCGGCCTGTCCGACATCACGCTGGAGACGCTGCGCGAGATCGTGGCGGGGGCGCGGATCCTGCCCTCCGCCGTGCAGGTCGAATCCCACCCGTATCTGCCGGAATGGGAACTGCTCGACTTCTGCCGGGAGCATGGGATCGTGCTGCTGGCCTTCGCCCCGCTGGGCCACGGCATGGACCCGAACCTGCTGGCTGACCCGGTGATCACGGGCATCGCCCAGCGCGTCGGCAAGACGCCGGCCCAGGTGGCACTGGCCTGGGCCGCCCAGCGCGGCACCGCCTTCCTGACCACCTCGACCAAGCCTGAGCGCATCCGCGGGAACTTCGACTTCTCGACCCTGCCGGAGGACGCGATGCAGGAGATCCGGGACGGCATCACGACGAACATCCGGTTCAACAGCGTGGTGACAACCGGCGTGCCGGGCTTCATCCCACGGGTCAAGTGACCTGAGCCAAACGGCTTCGGGGCGCATTCGCTGTGAGCCGGCGCGCAGATTTGCGGGCCGGCTCACAGTGATTCATGCCAGCACAAACCCGCATTCCCGCTCCCAGCTGGAAATCTAAGTCCGGCTTGCCGCCGGCCAGACGGCATCCTTGACCGAGATCGGGCCGGACAGCAGGCCGACCGCGTGCATGGTGTCGGCGATTGCCTGCTGTTCCTCGATCACCCCGTCATCGAGGGGCTTGGCCCCGTAGGTCAACCGCCGCAGCGCGACCTCGAGTGCCGACCGGTCAATGCCGAGAGCCGCGGCCGTCGCCAGGGCCGCGTCGGCCGGGTTGTTGGCCGCATATTCGCCGGCCTGCTGCAATTCCCCCAGCAGCACGTCGATCATCGGCCCGTGGGCGGCGGCATAGGCCTGCCGCGCCAGGTAGAATCGCCGGTTCGGCACCAGGCCGCTGCCGTCGACCAGCACCCGGATGTCGCAGGCGCGCTGCGCCGCCGTCAGCAGCGGATCCCAGATGACCCAGGCATCCAGCACGCCACCTTCCAGCTGTTCGATCGGGCTGTCGTCCGGCGAGAGATAGACGGGGATGATATCGCCGATATCGAGGCCATGGGCCTGCAGCGCCCGCACCAGGAGATAGTGGACGTTCGACGCGCGGTTCAGGCCGACGCGCCTGCCGCGGAGATCGCCGACCCGCCGGATCGCGCTGCCGGCCATGACCACGATGGCTTCGCCGGTCGGCGCCGGCGGATCATGCGCGACATACATTAGCGGCACCCCGGCCGCCTGGGCGAAGACGGGCGGGGTTTCGCCTGTCGTGCCGAAATCGATCCGGCCGTGGCTCAGCGCTTCCAGCAGCTGCGGCCCGGCCGGGAATTCGGTCCAGGCGACGCGCACGCCGATCCCGGCCAGATGCCGGTCGAGCGAGCCCTTCGCCTTGAGGATGCCCAGGGTGCCGTATTTCTGGAAACCGATGCGGAGGAGATGCCCGGCCGCCACCGCATCGGTCGGAAGGTCCCTGGCCACCGAGGGGCGCTGGCGCTGGGCGATCACCCCGAGATGCGATAGCTGGGTGCGCAGAGTGTTGCGGCTGATGCCGAGCATCGCCGCGGCGCGCACCTGGTTGCCGTCGGCCAGATCGAACGCAGCACGGATGGTGCTGGAGACGGCCCGGTCGAACACCCCCGGCTCGCCAGCGGCGATCGCACGCCCGACCAGCGCCCGCACTCCACCTTCGAGAGCCTCCGGCGCCGCTGCCGCGGCGGCAGGTGGCGAACGCAGGAGGCGAAGGTCGGATGGCGCGATGCCTGGCCCCTCGGCCAGCAGCAGGGCGTTGTGGACGACGTTCTCCAATTCGCGGATGTTGCCGGGCCAGCGGTGGTGCCGGAGCAGGTCGAGCGCCTTATCGTCGAAATGCAGGCCGGGCCGCCCGATCCGGCTGCGATACAGATCCAGGAAATGCTCGGCGAGGGGCGCGATGTCCCCGGCCCGGTCGCGCAGCGCCGGCAGCCGCACGGTGGCGACATTGAGCCGGAAGAACAGATCCTCCCGGAACCGCCGGGCCTGGATCGCGACCTCGAGATCGATGTTGGTCGCCGCGATCACCCTGATATCGACCGGGATCGGCAGGCGCGATCCCACCCGCGTCACCTCACGCTCCTGCAGCACCCGCAGCAACTTGACCTGCAGCGGCAGGGGCAGGTCACCGATCTCATCGAGCAGCAGCGTGCCGTGCTGCGCAGCCTCGAACCAGCCGATCTGGCTGCGCAGGGCGCCGGTGAACGCCCCCTTTTCGTGGCCGAACAATTCCGCCTCGGCCAGGCCATCGGTCAGCGCACCGCAATTCACCGCGACGAAAGGACCGCCGCGTCGATGGCTGCCGGCATGGAGATAGCGTGCCACCAGCTCCTTGCCGGTGCCGGTCTCGCCGCTGATCAGGACGGTAGCGTCGCTCGGTGCCAGGCGATCGAGATCCACCCGCAGGGCCCGCGATGCGGGGTCCTGGAACACCATGGCCGTCGCCCACGCGCGGCGATCCGGCCCGGCCCCGGAGACGCGGGGCCCGATCGACGTCAGGGAGATCGGGAAGCCGCCATCCTTCCGCATCGTCGCGCCAATTCCTTCGTCGCCGGGCGCCGGCACGGATACCCCATGCCCTGTTGGAATATTCACACGCTGTTGGAAAGGAAACAACTTATTTCACATAAATGCTGATAATGAAGCACATTATATTACATTATTTATATGATATTAATTGATTCTAAAAGGATTCCTGCCTTGGCACGACGATTGCTGACGAGAGAAGGCGCCCGTCGGATCGACGGGACCAGGATTGGAGACGTCATGTCAAACCGGACCGCCTTCCCCACCATCGTCACCGTGAACGGCAGCCCGCGTTCGGCGTCCCGCACGGGAACGCTGCTCGGCCACATCGCGGCGGCCTTGGCGGAGCGCGTCCCGGCCACGATCCGGCCGATCGGCGTCGCCGAGATCGGCCCGCATCTGCTGACCGCCTTGTCGCGCGACCGGGTCTCGGCCGCCGGCGAGGCCCTGCTGCGGACCATCGAGACGGCCGATCTGCTGATCATCGGCACACCGGTGTACCGGGCCAGCTAGTCCGGCATCCTGAAGCACGTCTTCGACCTGGTCGACCGCGACGCGCTGGCCGGCCGGGTCGCGCTGCTGGCCGCAACCGGCGGCACCCCCCTGCACGGCCTGGTCGGCGAACACCAGCTGCGGCCGCTGCTGGGCTTCTTCCGCGCCATCACGGTGCCGACCTTCGTCTACGGCACCGCGACCGAGGTCGTCGACGACGCCCTGTCGGAGCCGCTGCAGGCGCGCGTCGCCCAGGCCGTCGGCGAAGCCGCGTCGCTGTTCCCGGTCTCCTGGGCCCGCGACTGGCCCGCCGCCCATCCGGTCGCCGCCCGGGCCTGACCCGTATCGCCTTCCCCATCCATCCCGTCTGTTCCCTGGAGCCCGCCATGACCGCACAGCCCACCACCCGCGCCTGCCAACCGTCCGACCCGCTCAAATTCGCCTATTGGGTGCCGAACGTCTCGGGCGGCCTCGTCATCAGCGACATCGAGCAGCGCACGGATTGGAGCATCGAGTACAACCGCAAGCTGGCGCAGATCGCGGAGGCGAGTGGCTTCGAATACGCGCTGAGCCAGATCCGCTTCACCGCGGGCTATGGTGCCGAGTTCCAGCATGAATCCGTGTCGTTCAGCCATGCGCTGCTGGCGGCCACCGAAACGCTGAAGGTGATCGCCGCGATCCTGCCGGGCCCGTGGAACCCGACGCTGGCCGCCAAGCAGATCGCCACCATCAACCACCTGACCAACGGCCGCGTCGCGGTCAATGTCGTCAGCGGCTGGTTCCGTGGCGAGTTCGCCGCGATCGGCGAGCATTGGCTCGTCCATGACGAACGCTATCGGCGGTCGGAAGAATTCATCCGCGCCCTGAAGGGCATCTGGACCGAGGACAATTTCACCTTCCGCGGCGACTTCTACCGCTTCAACAACTATTCGCTGAAGCCGAAGCCGATCGACCCGCAGCCGGAGATCTTCCAGGGCGGATCGTCCCGCGCGGCGCGCGACATGGCCGCACGCGTGTCCGACTGGTACTTCACCAACGGCAACACGCCGGAGGAGATCGGCAAGCAGGTCGATGACATCCAGGCCAAGGCGGCCGAGAACGGCCACGCGGTGCGGATCGGCGTCAACGCCTTCGCCATCGCCCGCGAGACCGAGGCGGAGGCGAAGGAAGTGCTGGCCGAGATCATCGCCAAGGCCAATCCGGAGGCGGTCAATGCCTTCGGCCATGAGGTCAAGAATGCCGGCAAGGCTTCGCCGGAGGGCCAGGGCAATTGGGCGAAGTCCAGCTTCGAGGATCTGGTCCAGTACAATGACGGCTTCCGCTCGAACCTGATCGGCACGCCCGAACAGATCGCCGAGCGCATCATCCGGCTGAAGGATGCCGGCGCCAGCTTGATCCTGCTGGGCTTCCTGCACTTCCAGGAGGAGGTCGAGTTCTTCGGCAAGCGGGTGATCCCGCTGGTCCGCGAGTTGGAGGCCCGCCGGTCGGCCACAGCGGTCGCGGCGGAATAGCCGGCCCCGCCCGCCCCATCCGATCCCTGGAGTTCACGATGCCCGGTGTTCCCTACGGAACCGCCGCACGGACCGCCGGCCCCTTCCCGCCGGACGGCCCGGCTGTTGCCCGCCATGCCGCGGACGAGCCCGTCGTGGGGATGTCGCGCGGCTCCGCCCTGGGGCTGGAGGACATCAGCCTGTCCTTCGGCGGGGTGACCGCGCTGGCCGATGTCGATTTTTCGGTGGGGTCCGCCGAGATCCGCGCCGTGATCGGCCCGAACGGCGCCGGCAAGAGCTCGCTGATCAACATCATCAGCGGCCTCTACCGGCCCGATCGCGGCCGCGTCTGGATCGGCGAGCGCAGCTTCGCCCAGGTCCCGACCCAGCGCCTGGCCCGGCTGGGCATCGCCCGGACGTTCCAGAACCTGGCTTTGTTCAAGGGGCTGACGGTTCTGGACAACATCGTCGCCGGCCGCGCCGATGCCGCCCGGTCGACCTTCATCGAGCAGATCGTCGGCCTCGGCCGCGCCCGGCGCGAGGAGGCCGACGCCCGCGCCCGGGCCGATGCCGTGATCGACTTCCTGCGGCTGGCCGCCGTGCGCGACCGGCTGGTCGGCACCCTGCCCTATGGTCTGCAGAAGCGGGTCGAATTGGCCCGGGCGCTGGTGGCCGAGCCGAAGATCCTGCTGCTCGACGAACCGATGGCCGGGATGACCGCCACCGAGAAGCAGGAAATGAGCGGCTTCGTCCGGGGCGCGCGCGACACCTACGGCACCACCGTGATCCTGATCGAGCACGACATCGGCGTGGTGATGGGCCTGTCCGACCGGGTCACCGTGCTCGATTACGGCCGCAAGATCGCCGAGGGCACGCCGGCCGAGGTGCGCGCCGACCCGGCGGTGATCGACGCCTATCTCGGAATCGCCCACGACACCGAAGCCGGCGGAGGCATCTGATGGCCGATTTCGACTATGCCTTCCTGGTCGAGGTCCTGGTCGGCGGCCTGCTGTCCGGCGTGATGTACTCGCTGGTCGCGATCGGCTTCGTGCTGATCTACAAGACCTCCGGCGTGCTGAACTTCGCGCAAGGGGCGATGCTGCTGTTCGCCGCGCTGACCTTCGTCAGCCTGGTGGAACGGGGCGTGCCCTTCGCCCTGGCGCTGGTCCTCACCTTCGCGGTGATGGTGGTGCTGGGCATCGCGATCGAACGGACGGTGCTGCGGCCGCTGGTCAACCGCCCGCCGATCACCCTGTTCATGGCCACGCTCGGCCTGTCCTACGTGCTTGAAGGTGCCGCACAGCTGCTGTGGGGCACCCAGGTGCACGGGCTCGACCTCGGCATCGACGACATCCCGTTCGAGATTTCCGGCGTCCTCATCAGCCGGTTCGACCTGTTCGCGGCGGCGGTGGCGGCGGCGATGGTGGCCGGCCTGACCGCCTTCTTCCGCTGGACCCGGATCGGCCTGGCCTTCCGCGCCGTGGCGGACGACCCGTTCGCGGCCCTGGCCGTCGGCCTGCGGCTGCCGCTGATCTGGGCCACGGTGTGGTCGGCCGCCGGGCTGGTGGCGCTGGTCGCCGGCCTGCTGTGGGGCGCCCGGCTCGGCGTCCAGTTCTCGCTGTCGCTGGTGGTGCTGAAGGCCCTGCCGGTGCTGGTGCTCGGCGGCTTCGATTCCATCCTCGGGGCGATCGTCGGCGGCCTGGTGATCGGCGCCACCGAGAAGCTGGCCGAGGTCTATGTCGGCGATTATTTCGGCGGCGGCATCGAAGGCTGGATCGCCTATGTCGTCGCCCTCGCCTTCCTGCTGGTCCGCCCATCCGGCCTGTTCGGCCAGAAGCTCGTCGAGAGGGCCTGAGGCATGGCGACCACGATCCTCGATCGCCCGGCATCGCGACGCCTGCCACGCTGGCTGGGGCCCGTGGCGTTGCTCGCCCTGGCCTATGGCATCATCCCGCTGACCGCATCGAACTACCTGTTCGAGGCGATCCTGACCCCGTTCCTGGCGCTCAGCCTCGCCGCCCTCGGCCTTAACCTGCTCACCGGCTATGCCGGGCAGGTGTCGCTCGGCAGCGCCGCCTTCATGGCCGTCGGCGCCTTCGCCGCCTACAATTTCAACCTGCGGGCCGACGGCCTGCCCTTCCTGGGGTCGATCGTGGCGGCCGGGCTGGTCGCCGCCGCGATCGGCATCGTGTTCGGCCTGCCCAGCCTGCGGCTGCGCGGCTTCTACCTCGCCGTCTCGACTCTGGCGGCGCAATTCTTCGTGCAATGGGTGCTGACCAAGTTCAGCTGGTTCTCGAACGACAGCCCCTCCGGCGTCATCAACACGCCGCCGCTGCGGATCGCGGGCCTGGCCCTGGACGGGCCGGTCGGGCGTTACCTGTTCTCGCTGACCGTGGTCGCCGTGCTCACCCTGGTGGCGCTGCGCCTGGTCCGGTCCCAGGCCGGCCGCAACTTCATCGCGGTGCGTGACAACGAGACCGCTGCCCGGGTGATCGGGGTGCCGGTGCTGCGCACCAAGCTGCTCGCCTTCGCCGTCTCGTCCTTCATCATCGGCGTCGCCGGCGCGCTTTGGGCCTTCGCCTATCTGCGCACGGTCGAACCGGCCGGGTTCAACCTCGACCGGTCGTTCCAGATCAAGTTCATCATCATCATCGGCGGGCTGGCCTCGATCCGCGGTGCCTTCTGGCGCGGCCCTGATCGTGGTCTTCCCCCTGGTGCTGTCGCGGATCGGCAGTTTCCTGCTCGGCGGCCTGTTCGATTCCGGCGTGCTCGACATGAGCCAGCGCATCGTGCTCGGCGCCCTGATCATCCTCTTCCTCATCGCCGAACCCGACGGCCTCGTCGCCCTCTGGGACCGGCTGACCCGTCGCCTGTCCGCACACCGCCCCTGACCCGGAGCCTGCCCATGATCCTGAAAACCATCGCCCTGGCTGCCGCCCTGGCCTTCGGCATCGCCGCCCCCGCCGCCCAGGCGGACGAGCAGTACTTTCCCCTGCAGAGCTACCGCGTCGGCCCCTACGCCGCCGGCGGCACCGGCTTCTTCGGCGGCTTCATCGACTACCTCAACCTCATCAACATCCGCGACGGCGGCGTCAACGGCGTCAAGCTGACCTGGGACGAATGCGAGACCCAGTACGAGGTCGAGCGCGGCGTCGAATGCTATGAGCGGCAGAAGAGCCATGCCGGCATCGCCGCCTGGAACCCGCTGTCGGTCGGCATCGCCTATGCCATGATCGACCGGATCACCGCCGACAAGTCGCCGCTGATCACCATCAACCACGGCCGCACGGATTCGACCGACGGCCGCGTGTTCCCCTATGTATTCCCGCTGCTGCTGAACCCGTACAGCGAGAGCTCGGGCATCATCAACTACATCGCCAGCCGCGAAGGCGGGCTGGACAAGCTGCAGGGCAAGAAGATCGTAGTGCTCTATCACGGCTCGCCCTACGGCAAGGAAACCATCCCGATCTATGAGCTGCTGGCCCAGAAATACGGCTTCACCGTGCAGCAGATCGAGGTGCCGCACCCGGGCAACGAGCAGCAGTCGCAATGGCTGACCATCCGCCGCGCCAAGCCGGATTACGTCGTGCTGCACGGCTGGGGCGTGATGAACCCGGTGGCGCTGAAGACGGCGCAGAAGGTCGGCTTCCCGGCCGACCACATCGTCGGCAATGTCTGGTCGAATTCGGAAGAGGACGTGATCCCGGCCGGCGACGCCGCCAAGGGCTATGTCGCGATCACCACCCAGGCCTCCGGGTCGCAATACCCGGTGCTGCAGGAGATCATCAAGACGGTGTACGGCGCCGGCAAGGGCAACCTCGACGACCCCAAGCGCATCGGCAGCGTCTACCACAACCTGGGCATCGTGAACGGCATCCTGAATGTCGAGGCGATCCGCATCGCCCAGGAGAAGTTCGGCCACCGCACGCTGACCGGCGACGAGGTGCGCTGGGGCTTCGAGCACCTGCAGCTCGACCCCGCCCGGGTCGAGGCGCTGGGCGCCAAGGACCTGTTCCATTCGATCAACGTCACCTGGGACAACCATGAGGGCGACGGGCTGGTGACGTTCCAGCAATGGGATGGCGCGAAGTGGCAGGTCGTTTCCGGCTGGATCGCGCCGGACTGGGCGCTGCTGCGCCCGATCATCGAGAAGTCTGCCGCCGCCTATGCCGCCGAGCACGGCATCACGCCGCGCAAGACGGGCGACGACGACATCGCCACCAACTGACGCGACCGGCGGGCGGGCACCGCGCCGGCCCGCCGATCCACACCCAGGACCGTCCGGCCATGCCGCATGATGAAATCCAGCTGACCGTCGAGGGTGTCGCGGCGACCTACAACCATGCCGTCGTCGCGCTGCACGATGTCGGCTTCACGGTCCGCCGCGGTGAAATTCACGCCCTGCTGGGCGCCAACGGCGCCGGCAAGACCACGGTGCTGAAGGCCGTCTCGAACCTGCTGCCGGCGGAGCGCGGCCAGGTCACGGCCGGGCACATTCGCTACGAAGGTGTCGACGTCGCCACCATCCGGCCATCGGCACTGGTCCGACGCGGCTTGGTCCAGGTGCTGGAGGGGCGCCACTGCTTCCGCACGCTGACGGTCGAGGAGAACCTGGTGACCGGCGGCATCGGTCGCGGCTCCGGCCGGCACCACATCGCCCGCGACCTGGAGCGGATCTACACCCTGTTCCCGCGCCTGCAGCAGAAGCGCCGGACGGTGTCCGGCCTGACCTCGGGCGGTGAGCAGCAGATGACGGCGATCGGCCGGGCCCTGATGTCCCGCCCCCGGCTTCTGGTACTCGACGAACCCTCGATGGGCCTGGCGCCGCTGGTGGTGCAGGACATCTTCCAGACGCTGAAGGCCCTCAACCAGCGCGAAGGCCTGTCGATCCTGGTGGCCGAGCAGAATTCCACCGTCGCCCTGCGCTATGCCGACCGGGCCACCGTGATCGAGAACGGCCGCGCCGTCCTGGCCGGGCCGGCCGACGAGCTGCGCCGCCGCGACGACATCAAGGCGTTCTATCTCGGCGAAGCACCGCCGGCGCCAGCGCCCGAGGCGCGGCTGCAGATCGTCAGCCCCGCCGCCTGACCCCGCACACCCGCCACAGCCCCGAGCAAGGAGACCGCGATGTCCATCGCCCTCGTCGACCAGACCGCGCCGGATGGCGTCCCCGGCCTGCCCCGGCCCGCAGCACCGGCCCATGTGATCCGGGACGACGCCGAGGCGATCGCCGTGGCCCAGCGGCTGGCTGCCGATTTTGCCCAGGGCGCCGCCGAACGCGACCGCACCCGCCGCTGGCCGGTCGCCGAACTCGACGCCTTCTCGCAGAGCGGGCTGTGGTCGATCAACGTGCCCAGGGCGTTCGGCGGGCCGGAGCTGTCCTACGTCACGCTGTCGCGCGTGATCGCCATCATCTCCGCCGCCGACCCGTCGCTCGGCCAGATCCCGCAGAACCATCTCGGCGTGATCGCGGCGATCCGCACCGTGTCCGACCCGGCGCAGCAGGCGCTGCTGTTCGGCCAGGCGCTGAAGGGCACACGCTTCGGCAACGCCTTCTCCGAGCTCGGGTCGAAGCGCGCGGCCGATTTCGAGACACGCTTCACCGATGCGGGCGACCATGTCGTCGTGCAGGGCCGGAAGTTCTATTCCAGCGGCGCGCTGCTGGCCCATCTGGTGCCAATCGTGGCGCTCGATGACGAAGGCCGCGCCTGGTACGCGATCGCCGACCGCGACGCGCCGGGCCTGACCGTGATCGACGACTGGTCCAGCTTCGGCCAGCGCACGACACTGAGCGGCACCGTCATCCTCGATGGCGTGAAGGTGCCGAAGACGCATCTGGTGCCGGGCTACAAGGGCTATGACCGGCCCACCGCCGACGGCGCGATCTTCCAGATCATCCAGGCGGCGGTCGACACCGGCATCGCCAAGGCGGCGATCGACGACACCATCGCCTTCGTGCGGACCAAGTCCCGGGCCTGGGTCGACAGCGGCCTGGAACACGCCTGGCAGGATCCCTACACCATCCAGGCGATCGGCGACCTGACGCTGCGGCTGCACGCCACCGAGGCGCTGCTCGATCGGGCCGGCCTGGCCGTTGACCGTGCCGTCGCGTCACCGACGGCGGAGACGGTGGCCGAGGCCCAGATCGCGGTGGCCGAGGCCAAGGTGCTGTCGACCGAGATCGCCATCACCGCCACCAACCGGCTGTTCGAACTGGCTGGCACCCGCTCCACCCTGGCCGAACACGCGCTGGACCGGCACTGGCGCAACGCCCGCACCCACACGCTGCACGATCCGGTGCGCTGGAAATACGCGATCCTCGGCAACTACGCCCTCAACGGCATCAACCCGCCGCTGCACGCCTGGAGCTGACCTGCCGGTCAGCCGTCCCGCCCTTCCGCAACGCCCCGGTGGCCTCATGACGATCCCCGCACCCGACCAGGGTCCCGACCGCATCAATGTGCTGTGGTTCCTGCCGACGCATGGCGACAGCCATTATCTCGGCACCGCGATCGGCGGCCGGTCGGTCGACCTGCCCTATCTCAAACAGGTGGCGCAGGCGGCCGACACGCTCGGCTATTACGGCGTGCTGCTGCCAACCGGGCGCAGTTGCGAGGACAGCTGGGTGGTCGCCTCGGCCCTGGTCCCGCTGACCGAAAGGCTGCGCTTCCTGGTCGCCGTGCGACCCGGCCTGCAATCCCCGACCCTGGCCGCCCGGATGACGGCGACGCTCGACCGCATCTCCGGCGGCCGGCTGCTGATCAACGTCGTCACCGGCGGCGACCCAGTCGAGAACAAGGGCGACGGCATCTTCGCCAGCCACGCCGAGCGCTATGAGATCACCGAGGAATTCCTGGCGATCTACACGGCGGTGCTGCGCGGCGAGACCGTGGCGCATGAGGGCAAGCATTTCCGGATCGAGGACGGCAGGCTGCTGTTCCCGCCGGTGCAGGCGCCGCATCCGCCACTGTATTTCGGCGGCTCCTCCGACGCCGCCAACCGCGTCGCCGCCCGCACCGTCGACAAATATCTGACCTGGGGCGAGCCGCCGGCCGACGTTGCGGCCAAGTTGGCAACCGTGCGGACGCTGGCGGCGGCCGAGGGGCGCGAAATCTCCTTCGGCATCCGCCTGCACGTCATCGTCCGCCGGACGACTGCGGAGGCATGGGCGGCGGCGGAGGACCTGATCCGCTATCTCGACGACGACACCATCGCTGCCGCCCAGGCCGTGTTCTCGCGCATGGATTCGGTGGGCCAGAGCCGCATGGCACAGCTGCATGGCGGGCGGCGCGACCAGCTCGAAATCAGCCCCAACCTGTGGGCGGGGGTCGGCCTGGTCCGCGGCGGCGCCGGCACGGCACTGGTCGGCGACCCCGAGACGGTCGCGGCCCGGATCGACGAATACCGCCGGCTCGGCATCGACACCTTCATCCTGTCCGGCTACCCGCATCTGGAGGAGGCCTACCGCTTCGGCGAGCTGGTGCTGCCCACCCTGCCGCTTGCACACCCGGCAAAGACGGCGGCGACGTCGATCAACATGGGCCCGTTCGGCGAGACCATTGCCGGCGATCACCGGCCAGACCGGCGCCAGTCCGCGCAATGAAGGTCGCGATCGTCGGTGGCGGATTTTCCGGCGCCGCTGTCGCCTTTCACCTGGCGCAGGGCAGCGCCCCCGTCACGATCACGGTGATCGAACCGCGGGCGGTGCTGGGGGCCGGCCTGGCCTATTCCACGGCCGACCCGTCGCATCGCGTCAACGTGCCGGCGGCGATGATGAGCCTCGACCCTGCCGATGCCGGGCATTTTACGCGCTGGCTCGATGCCATGGACGCGCTGGCGGACGACCCAGAGGCCCGTCTTGCCGATGGGCGCGCCTTCCCTCGGCGCAGCCTGTTCGGGCGATATGTCGCCGCCCATCTGGCACCGCACCTCGCCTCCGGGCGCATCGAGCATATCCGCGACCGGGCGCAGCACAGCTGCGGGTCGGGCGGTCGCCACGGGCTGACGCTGGCCTCGGGCCGCCGCGTCGAGGCCGATCTGCTGGTGCTGGCCGCGAGCCATCCGCCGCCACAGCCGCTGCCGGTGTTCGCCGGCCTGGCGGACAGCCGCATCATCGCCGACCCCTGGGCGGATGCCGCGCTGGCCGGGGTCGGGCGGGACGACCGCGTGCTGATCGTCGGCACCGGCCTGACCATGGCCGATACGGTCGCATCGCTGGACCGCCGGGGCCATCGCGGTCCGATCACCGCCCTCTCGCGGCGCGGCCTGCGATCCCGGGGGCATGCCGGGCCATCCGACCGGCGTGCCGACACCGCCGCCCCGGCCCCAACGGCATCGTTGTCGGATCTGGTGGCGCAAGTCAGGCTGACGGTGGCCCAGGCGGCCGGACGCGGGGCGCCGTGGCAGGATGTGCTGGATGCGGTCCGGCTCCAGGCACCGGCCCTGTGGGCCGCGCTGCCCGACAGCGGCCGCCGCCGCTTCCTGCGCCATCTCCGCCCGTTCTGGGACACGCACCGCTTTCGCATCGCGCCCCAGGTCGAGGCCGTCCTGGCCCGGCGGGAGGCCCAAGGTTCATTCACCATCCTCGCCGCATCGCTCCGCGGCGCCCGGCCCGGGGTGGCTGCACTCGACATCGATCTCCATCTGCGCCGCACCGGCGCGGTCTCGACACGGGCCTTCGACGCAGTGGTGGTCACGACCGGCCCAGCCCATGACCGGATCTTCGATCACGCCCCCTTCCTGACGGCACTACGGGCCGCCGGGCTGGTCACGGCCGACCCGCTCGGCCTCGGCCTCTCCGTCGACGGCGCCAGCCGCGCGATCGGCGCCGCAGACCGGGTCAGCGGCGCCGTGCTGGTGGCCGGGCCCCTGGCGCGCGGCCGTTTCGGCGAGCTGATGGGAGTTCCGGAGCTGTCCCGGCAGGCTGCCGATATCGCCAGGTGGATAGAGGGATGGGCATGGCGCCCGTCTGAACACATTCCCCTGAAGCGCACGGGCATCTCATCGGATCGCGCCGGGGCCTGACATGCGACGGGTGCCGGCGATCGGAATGGCCGGCGGCAGAACAGTTCTCGATTCTCGACTTGGAATGGCGTCCCCTGGTGGATGAAGAGGAGAATTGCGTCTTCGTTATAGCGCTTTAACCGGGCACGCCCGGAACCGACATCGCCGCCGTCGGCCACCGCCGCTGTGAAACGCCACTATCCGGGCCGGCTAGGGCCAATCTAGCCTCGTGACCACGCGCCCCTCCCCTCGGGCTAGGTCATCCGACGCAGCTTCAAGTTGGGGACGCGCAACCAACGATTCTTGCGACCAAGCCAATGCGCAGGACGCGTCTTGCAGCGTAGGACCGCCTTGCTCAGTAGCCATCGCAACCGATCAGAGTTTCGCGGGATAGCAAAATCGGAAGACTCACATGCCTGACAACCGGAAATGATGTTTCACCTCTGGAGATCGAGAAAGGCGGCGGCGATGATCCGCGGCCGCTCTCCAAGGCGTGATCCAGCCGTCGCCTTCTCCAGCCGCTTGCTCAGCGAGCCAGACGACCGATTGCAAGAAACAAGCTCCTGGCCCGGGGCACCAATGTGTCGACCTCCATATATTCCTCGGGCGAATGCGCCTTGCCGCCGACAGGCCCGACCGCGCAGATGGTCGGGCAGCCGACACTGGCGGTGAAGCCGGAATCGGCACAGCCGCCGGAGAACTCGCCGGCGACCGTCAGGCCGGCTTCGGCCGCCGCGCCGACATAGGTCTCGAACAACGCGGCCGACGTCTCGTCCTGCACCAACGGCTTGAACTCGCCGCGGATCTCGACCCGTGCGGTGGTGCCGGGCACCGTCGAATGGGCCGCAATCCGCTCGATCTCCGCGACGGCGATATCGCGGTCGGCCGGCTCGACATAGCGCAAATCGATCTGCGCCTCGGCCTTGGGCGCCACGGTGTTGACCGACTGCCCGCCCGAGACCAGCCCGACATTCAGCGTCACGCCGCGGGCGAGATCGGTGATTGCCTGCAGCGCGACGATCTTGTGGGCCAGCTCGGCGATGGCGCTGATGCCCTCCTGGAAATTGCCGCCGGAATGGGCGGCTTTGCCCAGCACCTCCATGTGCAGGAACACGCCGCCCTTGCGGCCGGTCACGACGTTGCCGCTGGGCCGGCCGGGCTCGCTGTTGAACACGGCCCGCGCCTCCCGCGCCGTCGCCTCGATCGCCGGCCGGCAGGCAGGCGACCCGATCTCCTCGTCGCTGGTGACGAGGCCGATCAGCGGCGCCGGTGCGCCGCCGAACTTCGCATAGGCCGCAAGCACGAAGGCGTTCATCACCAGCCCCGCCTTCATGTCGCAGACGCCGGGACCGTAGGCGCGGCCATCCGTGATCCGGAACGGGCGCCGCGCCGCCTCGCCCTTTGGGAACACCGTGTCGCGATGGCCCATCAGCACGATCGGCTTGTTGCCGCCGCCGGCGGCCGGCACGGTCGCCCGAATGACGTCGCCATGCTCCGGCTGCGGCAGGACGGAGGTGGCGATGCCCTGCTCCGCGAAGAAGCGCAGCAGACGCTCGCCGACCGCGTCCACGCCGGCCTTGTCGTAGGAGCCGGAATCGGTATTCACCAGCTCCTCGAGCAGGGCCAGCATCGCGCCCTTCTGGCCGCCCAGCCAGGCCAGGGCCGCGCCGTGAGTATGGTCGGTCATCGTCAGCTCCCTCAGGCGGCGTTGTCCCGGGCCCAGCGCGCGACCTCGGCATGGGTGCCGAACCAGACGCCCGGCTTCGACTTGGCGTGGCGGATCAGCTCATCGATGATCCAGATGCGCGACCGGTAGCCGATGATGTGCGGGTGGCAGGTCAGCTGGAAGATGCCGCCTTCCTCATAGGCCGCGTCGAACTCGCGCCGGAAGATGTCGAAGACATCAGTTGGCGGGGTGTACGGCCGGTGGGCCGCGAAGCGGTTCATCATGAAGTACACCGCATCGTCGCGGACCCATTCCACCGGCAGCTCGACGATGCCGGTCGGCGTGCCGTCCAGCACCAGCTCGTAGCAATCCTCGTCGGCCATCAGCGAGCTGTCGTACAGCAGCCCCATCTCGGTCTCGATGCGCAGCGTGTTCGGGCTGAAGTCCCAGGACGGGGTGCGCAGCCCGACGGGCCGGATTCCGGTGATCTTTTCCAGAGTCTCCGCCGCCCGCATCATCAGGTCGCGCTCGGCCTCGTAGGGCAGGACGGAATTCAGCTCGTGGATCCAGCCATGGATGCCGATCTCGTGCCCCGCCGCGACCAAGGCCCGCTGCTCGTCCGGATGGGTCAGGGCGGCGACAGCGGGCACGTAGAAGGTGGCCTTGACGCCGTGACGCTCCAGCAGCGCGGCAATGCGCGGCACGCCGACGCGGTTGCCGTACTGGCCCCAGGCCAGCCGGCCGATCGACTTGCCGCCGTCGCGCAGCTCATTGGTCTCGTGGTCGCTGTCGAAGGACAGGGCGACCGCGCAGCGGGCGCCGCCGGGCCAGGCGGCCGGCCGCAGCGGCCGTCCGGCCCGCACGTGGTTGATCAGGCGCTGCCAATGTTCATCCGGCCACTGCCACGGCTCGAGCACAGGTTCGGTCATGAGAGTCACTCCTTAAAAGGTCAGGCCACGGGGCCGCCGGTCACCGGCAGCACCTGTCCGGTGATCCAGGACGCATAGTCGGAGGCGAGGAACAGCACGGCATGGGCGATGTCCTCGGGCCGGCCGAGGCGGCGCATCGCCACGCGCTGGATCAGCGCCTTCTGGCCGGCCTCGCCATAGCCGGCCCATTGCCGCTCGTAATCCGGGCTGGTCGGCATGAAGCCGGGGGCCACGGCATTGACGGTGACGCCATGCGGGCCCAGCTCATCGGCCAGCTGCTTCATCAGGCCAAGCTGGCCGTGCTTGGCCGCGGCGTAGCTCTGGATCCCGGTGAGGCTGGTGGCGAGGCCGGAACGGCTGGAGATGATGATGATCCGGCCCTGTCCTGCCCGCTTCATCACCGGGGCCACGGCCCGGGCGCAGAGGAAGGCACCGGTCAGGTTGGCATCGACGATCGCCCGCCAATCCTGCGGGTCGACCTCCTCGACCGGATGCGGGGACTGGCCGCGCACGCCGCCGGCGACATAGACCAGCCCGTCGATCGCGCCGCCCGCGCCGCCGGCCTCGGCCACCATCGCCGCGACCGATGCCGGGTCGGTGACATCCACCGCCAGAGCATGGATGGTGCCGCCGGCGGCCGGGCCGGCAAAGCGCGCAACCTCGTCGACCAGCAGGTCGGCGGCGAAGACCTCGGCGCCGCACTCGGCAAAGGCCTCGGCGATGGCCCGGCCGATGCCGCGGGCGGCGCCGGCCACCAGGATGCGCTTGCCGGGAAAGGTGATGTGCATCGGCGGCCTCAGCCCAGCTGGTCGCGCGCTGTCTCGCGCAGCCGCGCGATGACGACGGCGGAGACGATGGCGGCGGCGATCAGGTAGTAGGTCGGCGCGACCGGCGACCCGGTGGTGCTGATCAGCCAGGTGGCCACGAATGGCGCGAAACCGCCGAAGATCGCCGTCGCCAGGCTGTAGCCCGTGGACATCCAGGTCGAGCGAGAGCTGGTCGGGAAGATCTCGGCGATCGCGGCCGGCCCGGCGCCGGAGAACAGCGCGATCACCAGGCCGAATACGATTTGGATCGCGACCACGGTCAGGAAGCCGGCGCCGGAGGCCATGATGGAGAACAGCGGATAGCTGAGGACGATGAAGGCGGCGCAGCAGGCCAGCAGCAATGGCTTGCGCCCGATCTTGTCGGAGAGGTGGCCCATCATCGGCACGGCGACCACCAGGACCAGAAGGCCGATGGTGTTCGACCACAGCGCCGCCGTCTGGCTCAGCCCGCCGTACTTCTGGGTGAAAGTCGGCATGTAGCTCAGCATCACATAATAGGCCACGGTCCAGATGATGGTGAAGCCGAAGGCCTTGCCGGCCAGCGCCAGCGGCGAGTCCGCCGGGGCGGCCGGCGCTGCCTTCCCGATCTTCTCCTGCTTCTCCTGCGCCGCGCGGTAGGCCGGCGTCTCGTCGATGTTGCGGCGCATGTAGATGCCGATGGGCACCAGGATCGCGCCGATCAGGAACGGGACGCGCCAGCCCCAGCCTGCCATCTGGTCGACGGTGAGCACGGTGCTGAACAGGGCGGCGACGCCGGACCCCAGCAGCAACCCCAGAGCCACGCTGGCCTGCTGGAAGCTGCCGAAGAAGCCGCGGCGGCCCGGCGGCGCCCATTCGACGATGAAGGCGGTCGATCCGCCCCATTCGCCGCAGGCCGAGAAGCCCTGCATCAGCCGGCAGGCCACCAGCAGGATCGGGGCCAGCACACCGATCGTGGCGTGGTCGGGGATCAGGCCGATGCCGACCGTGCCGACCGCCATCATGAAGATGGTCAGCACCAGCGCCGCCTTGCGGCCACGCGTGTCGCCGATGCGGCCGATCACGATGCCGCCGACCGGCCGGGCGACGAAGCCGACGCCGAAGGCCGCGAAGGTGGAGAGCAGCGCGCCGACCTCGTCGGCCGAGGGGAAGAACGCCTTGGCGATGATCGTCGCCAGATAGCCGTAGATGGCGAAATCGTACCATTCGAGAATGTTGCCGATGACGGCAGCGCCCACCGCCTGGCGCCCGCCCATGGCCCTTCGGTCCGGGCCGGCCGCCACCCTGCCCTCCACATATCCGGACATGTGATGCCTCCTGTCCCGACCGCCGTCGGACAGTCCGAGGCGATCGCCTGTTGTCTTTGCTTATTTTGCGAATGTATTGGATTGTGATACAATAAATCGTAAAGCGATTTACGCACGCTCGTCAATGCGCAACGGAGTTATTTTGTCCGGCGATTCACTGATCGTGGCCTCGGTGGAGAAAGCCTTCCGCGTGCTGGAGGCCTTCGGCCAATCGACCGAGGAGTTGGGGCTGGCCGAGATCGTCGCCCTGACCGGGCTGGAGAAGAGCGCGGCCCAACGCTTCGCCCATTCGCTCTGGCAGGCCGGCTATCTCGAGAAGAACGAGCGGACCCGGCGCTTCAAGCTGGGCAAGCGGGTGCTCGACCTCAGCTATTTCTATCTGCGCTCGAACCCGCTGATCGAGGCGGCGACTCCGGCGCTGGTCGAACTGCGCCGCGCCTGCGGCGAACGCGTCAATCTCAGCCTGCATGACGACCTGACGCTGATCTATGCGATCCGGCAGCAGAGCAAGCGCGAGTATTTCTACGGCACGCTGATCGGCCGTCGGGTGCCGGTGTTCTCTTCGGCCGGCGGCCGGGCCATCCTCGCCGCCCTGCCCGACGACCAGGCCGAGGACATCATCGCCCGGTCCGACCGATCACCACTGACGCCCAACACCATCACCGATCCCGCGGCGATCCGGGACAAGGTGGCGGAGGCACGCGCCCAGGGCTTCGGCCTTGCCGTGGAAGAGACGGTGCCGGGTGAACTCACCCTCGGGGTCGCGGTGACCGATGCGGCGGGCGTGCCGATCGCCGCGATCCATATCGCTGGATCCGTCGCGGAATGGGCGCCTCAGGAATTCGCTTCGCGTTTCGCGCCCTTCGCCATGGAAACGGCGCAGTCCCTGAGCCGCTCGCGCGTGGTCACCGCGACGGGTCGATCCGCCGCGCGCCAGGTTGCGCCCGCACACGTCATGAGGAACCGTTCGACGCCAGCGCGTCGGCTCTGACCATTCCCGACATGCGGTCGGGCCGGCCGCCGGGGCACCTGCAGCGCCTGCCGTCATGACGAGATCCGGCCGCCCCAAATCATGCGCCCCAGCATCTCGGCGGCGACGCCCTGCTCATCCCCTGACAGCATGCCGACGAGCCTGCGCTCGGTCTCGGCATGGTCGCGCATGGCCGGCTCCACGAGGCGCCGTCCCGCCTCGGTCAATTCCACGATGACACCACGCCCGTCGATTTCGTCGGCCATGCGCCGGATATGGCCCGCCTTCTCCAGCCGGCGCAGCAGGTTGGACAGGCCGCCCGAGGTCAGGATCAGCGCATCCAGCAGGGCCTTGGGCGACATCCGGTAGGGCGCCCCTTCGACCCGCAAGGTCGCAAGCACCGCATAGGCCGGGTATTTCAGCCGATGCTTCGCCAGGGTGCGGTTGACGGCCGTCAGGAAGACCTCATGCAGATGCAGGAGGCGCCCGACCACAGCCTTGCCGGAGCAGTCGATGTCCGGAAATTCGCGGCGCCAGCGCTGCATCCCGGCGCCGACCCGGTCGTCCTCCCACAGCACCGCCGGTTCTCGCTTGCCCATGTTTCTCAGGGCATCGCCGCCCATGCCGTTCTCCCCGATTGGTCTCCGTCGACCGGCCTCGGACTGCCACAGGATCGCCGAGGGCACATCGAATTGGCAAACTATCTTTCAATTATCTTTCTTGAAAGACAAAATCGACCATGCCATGGTTTGGCCGGTCGGACGGGGATGCCCTGCCGCAACCGCCGCAAAGCCGCGAGACAGCGGCCGGCCGCATCGGACAAACAGGGAGATGCAACCATGCCGTACCTGCTCCGTCTTGCCCTGGCCGCCATCGTCGTGGCGGGCAGCGGGCTTTCGGCCCGGGCAGAGGATCTGGTCGTCGGAGCCTTCGGCGGGTCCTTCGCCGACAACGTCAAGGCCTGCCACGTCGCCGCCTTCGAGAAGGCGACCGGGGCCACGGTGTCGCTTAAGCTCGGCAATTCGTCCCAGTTCGCCGCGGCCATCCGCGCCACCGCCGGTGCGCCTGACATGGACGTGGTGTTCATCGACAACTCCCTCGCCGCGCAGATGCATGGCGAGAAGCTCGCGGAAACCATCGACCGCGGGAAGCTGACCCACGCGGCCGACATCATCCCCAGCGCCTGGGGCAAGGACGACAGCTATGTCGTCGCGATGGTGAGCGCCACGGTGCTGGTCTACAACCCGAAGCTGGTGCCGGCGCCCCCGACCTCGTGGCTCGACCTGTTCGACCCGCGCTATGCCGGCAAATACGCCATCGGCGACATCAGCGGCACCGCCGGCCTGCAGTTCTTCCTGGCGCTGAACAAGATCAAGGGCGGCACGCTCGACAACGTCGACCCCGGCATCGCGGCGATCGGGCCGCTCGCCGAGGGTTCCGCCGTGCTCTACACCCAGGCCGACCAGCTGCTGTCGCTGTTCGAGCGCGGCGAGATCGCGATCGCGCCCTGGTATCCGGACCGTGCCGGCGTGGCCATGGACAAGGGCCTGCCGCTTGCCGTCGCCTATCCGAAGGAAGGCGCGGTCGGCATCCTGCCGGCGATCATGATCCCGAAGGGCACGGAGAAGCTCGACCTCGCCCACAAATTCATCGACCAGGTACTTTCCGCCGAGGGCCAGCAATGCTTCTCGGAGCGGGCCTATATCGGCTCGGTGAACAGCAAGGTCACGCTGTCGGAGAAGCTGCAGAAGATCGTGCCCTATGGCGAGACACTGGCGAACACCTGGTTCATCGACCCGGATGTGATCGCCCGGAACCTGCCGGCCTGGACCCGCCGCTGGCAGCGCGAGGTGGCGCGCTGATCCTCAAGGCAAAAGGCGGCCCACGATGAACGCCCTGGTGTTCGACCGGCTCGGCAAATCCTATGGCGGCATCGACGTTGTCCGCGATGTGTCGCTGACGATCGCCGACGGCGAGTTCGTCTCGCTGCTCGGCCCGTCGGGCTGCGGCAAGACCACGATCCTGCGCATGGTCGCCGGGTTGCTGGAGCCGAGCCGCGGCCGGCTGCTGATCGGCACGGAGGACGTGACCCGGCTGCCGCCGAACAAGCGCGGGCTGGGCCTGGTGTTCCAGTCCTATGCGCTGTTCCCGCACCTCACCGTGTTCGAGAACGTCGCCTTCGGCCTGCGCCGGCGCAAGGTGGCGGGCGCGGAGCTGGAGCGCCGGGTGCGGGAGGCGCTGGCGCTGGTTCGCCTCGAGGCCTATGGCGACCGGCAGCCGCGGCAGCTGTCCGGCGGCCAGCAGCAGCGGGTCGCTATCGCCCGGGCGCTGGCCCCGCATCCGCGGGTGCTGCTGCTGGACGAGCCGCTGTCCAATCTCGACGCCCAGCTGCGCGACGAGATGCAGATCGAGCTGAAACGGCTGCAGCGTCAGCTCGGCATCACCACGCTGTTCGTCACCCACGACCAGGGCGAGGCGCTGTCGATGTCGGATCGCGTCGGGGTGATGGCCAAGGGCGTGATGCAGCAATTCGCGACGCCGGAGGACATCTATCACCGCCCGGCGACCGGCTTCGTCGCCCGCTTCATCGGCCGGCCGAACCGGCTGGCCGGCACGGTGGCCGCACGCGACGGCGCCGGCGGCAGCCTGCGCCTGGCCGGCGGGCTGATCCTGCCGGCGGCCCAGGTCGAGGCGCCGGAGGGCGCGCCGGTCGACATCATCATCCGGCAGGAGGCGATCCGCCTGCATCGGGACCCGGCCGCGGCCGGGGCGTTGCCCGGCACCGTCACCCTGCGCTCCTTCACCGGCGCGCGACTGCAATATGTCGTGAAGCTGGCCGGCGATATCGAACTGGTCGCCGAGGTGCCGTCGAGCGGGCCCGATGCCGCACTAATCCCCGGCACCCCGGTCGGCCTGGGCATCCACCCGGCGGCGGTCTTCGCGATGGCGCCGGACGGGACCGCGGCATGATCCGGACCCGCCACGGCCTGCTGCTGATCGCGCCGCTGGCCCTGCTGCTGGCCGGCTTCTTCCTGGTGCCGGTGCTGATGATGCTGCCGACCAGCTTCCGGGAATACGTGCCGGGCGCCGGGCTGACACCCGGCGTGTGGACGCTGGCCAACTACACCCAGATCGTGACGGACGGTTATTTCCGCGAGGTGCTGGGGCGCACGCTGGGCCTCGGCCTGGCCGTGACCCTGGCCTGCCTGCTGCTGGGCTATCCCCTGGCCTATCTGATCGCCCGCGGGCCGCAGCGCTGGCGGGTGCCGCTGATCCTGCTGGTCATCTTTCCGATGCTGCTGAATCTGGTGGTGCGGTCCTTCGGCTGGATCGCGCTGCTGGCCAACCATGGCCTGGTCAACAACCTGCTGATGCAGCTGGGCCTGATCAGCACCCCGCTCAAGCTGATGTTCAACCTGACCGGGCTGCTGATCGGCATGACCCATATCTACCTGCCCTTCATGGTGCTGATGCTGGTCGCGGCGATCCGCAATGTGCCGCGGGATGTCGAGGCGGCCGCAGCCACGCTCGGGTCCAGCCGGCTGCATGTCTTCGCCGCGGTGACGCTGCCGCTGTCGGCGCCCGGCATCCTGGCGGGATCGATCCTGGTCTTCGTCCTGACCATCAGCGCGCTGGTGACGCCGCTGATGCTGGGCGGCCCGACCTACAAGGTCATGGCGACGCTGATCTACGACGAATTCCTGCAGCTGCTGGACTGGCCGACCGGCGCCGCCCTGTCCTTCGCCCTGACCGCCATGGCGATCGGCGTGATCTGGCTGTCGGGCTGGCTGGCCCGGCGCTGGACGGGGGCCGCATGAGCGCCGCGGAGGATGGCAGCCCCGGCCTCGGCGTCACCGTGGCGGCGCTCGCCGTCATCGCCTTCCTGCAGCTGCCGGTGATCGTCGTCGTGCTGGCCGCCTTCAGCACCACCTCCTACCTCACCATCCCGCCGCAGGGGCTGACCCTGGCCTGGTTCGGCAAGGTGCTGAGCGATCCCGCTTATCTCTCGGCCATCCGCATGAGCCTGGTCCTGGCCTGCGGCTCGACCGCGACCTCGCTGCTGCTCGGGGTCGCCGCCGCCTACGCCCTGTTCCACAAGGCGGTGCCCGGCGCCGGGACCATCACCTCGTTCCTGATGGCGCCGCTGATCCTGCCGGCCGTCGTGATCGGCGTGGCGCTTCTGCAGTATTACAGTCTGGCGGGGCTGCGCGGCAGCCTGGTCGGGCTGCTGCTGGCCCATGTCGTCATCACCGTGCCCTATGTCGTGCGCTCGGCGCTCGCGAGCCTGTCCGGCCTCGACCTCGCGGTCGAGGAGGCGGCGCGGGTGCTCGGTGCCACCGGCTTCGAGGCCTTCCGCTTGGTCACGCTGCCGCTGATCCGGCCCGGGCTGGTGGCGGGCGCTCTGTTCGCCTTCATCACCTCGCTCGACAACGTGCCTGTGACGATCTTCCTGATCCGGGCCGACCAGACGACGCTGCCGGTCATGATCTTCTCCTCGGTCGAGATGGGCGTCGACCCCAGCGTCGCCGCCGTCTCCACGCTGCTGATCCTGGCCACCGGGATCGTCCTGTTCATCGCCGAGCGCCGCGCCGGCTTCCACCGCTTCGTCTAGACGAGGACCCGCCATGCCGCTGACCAGCCGGGGCTTCCCGCTGTTCCTGACCTTCGACCTCGACGCCGAGACGATGTGGACCGGTCGCGACCCGGCCTATGCCACCCGCCCGATCCTGATGTCGCAGGGCGCTTATGGCTGGAAGGTCGGCACCGGCCGCGTGCTCGACCTGCTCGACCGCTACGGCATCAAGGCCACCTTCTTCGTCCCCGGGCTGGTGATCGACCAGCGCGAGGGGCTGATCGAGGAGATCCTGCGGCGCGGGCACGAGCTGGCGCATCACAGCTACAGCCACGCCTGGATCCTGACCCTCACCCCCGAGCAGGAGCGCGAGGAGATGGAGCGCGGCTTCCAGTCGATCAAGCGGGTCAGCGGCCGCCCGCCGCGCGGCTGGCGCTCGCCGGCCGCCGAGATCAGCTCGATCACCATGCCGATGCTGGTCGAATACGGCTTCGACTATTCCTCGAACTTCTTCGACGACGATTCCCCCTACCTGCACGATGTCGAAGGCCAGCCGACGAAGATCGTCGAGCTGCCCTTCCGCTGGGTGCTCGACGACGCGCCGTTCTTCCAATACTCGATCGTGCTGCCCGGCCGGACCATGCAGGCCCCCTCGGCCCTGCTGGAGGCCTGGAAGGGCGAGTTCGACGTGCTCTATGCCGAAGGCCGCATGATGATGGTCGGCATGCACCCCGAGATGATCGGCCAGCCCTCGCGCATCAAGGCGCTGCAGGGGCTGATCGAACACGCGCTGAGCCACCCGGATGTCTGGATCGGCCGTTGCGACGAGATGGTCGACGACATGCGCCCGGGGCTGGAGCGCGCCCGCGCCAAGGCGACGACATGAGCGGCGGCGGCATGAGCGGCGCGCTGGCCGGCCGGCGCATCCTGGTCGCGGGCGGGGCCAAGGGCATCGGGCTGGCCAGCGTGCGGCGCTTCCTGGCCGAAGGCGCCGCCGTCGCCGTGTTCGACCGGGACGAGGCGGCGCTGGCTGCGCTGCGGGAAGAGACCGGCGTACCCGTGGCCGCCGGCGATGTGTCCGAACCGGACTCCGTCGCCGCAGGGGTCATGGCCTGCGCCGAGGCCCTCGGCGGGCTCGACGGCGTCGTCAGCGCGGCCGGGATAGACCTAGTCGCCGACATCGAGGCGATGGAGCCGGCGCAGTGGAGCCGCGTGCTGGCGGTCAACCTGACCGGGCCGATGCTGGTGGCGCGCGCCGCCTTCCCGCATCTGCGCGCCGCCGGCGGCGGCACCATCGTCAACGTCTCCTCCGGCGCCGGGCTGTCGCCATTGCAGCACCGCACGGCCTATTGCGCCTCCAAGGCCGGGCTGCAGATGGCGTCCAAGGCCCTGGCGATGGAGGCGGCCCCCTTCGGCATCCGGGTCAACACGG
The DNA here is from genome assembly GCF_057815775.1 of Inquilinus sp. Lineage (NCBI taxonomy): Bacteria > Pseudomonadati > Pseudomonadota > Alphaproteobacteria > Rhodospirillales > Rhodospirillaceae > Inquilinus > Inquilinus sp. The sequence continues at coordinate 21,404 of NZ_JBYRFX010000775.1, read as the reverse complement.
TCTGCCCCGGCGCGGTCGAGACCGACTTGTTCCGGTCCGGCATCGACGCGGCCCCGGACCCGCAGGCCGCCTATGAGGCGGTGCGGGCCCGCTATGCGCTGCGCCGCATCGCCGCGCCCGAGGAGATCGCCGCGGCGATCCTGTGGCTGACCAGCACCGAATCCTCCTACGTCACCGGCACGGCCATCGCCGTGGATGGTGGCCGCACCTTCCATTGAGGGCCGGGCGATGACGACAGTCAGCAGGCGCTTCAGCGGCAAGACCGTCGCCGTCACCGGCGCCGCGCAGGGCATCGGCGCCGCCACCGCCCGCCGCTTCCTGGCCGAGGGCGCGCGCGTCGCGCTGATCGACCGCGAGGCCGAAGGGCTGGCGGAGATCGCCGCCGCAACGCCGGCCGCAGATATCGTCACCATGGTCGGCGACTGCACCGATGCGGCGGTCCTGGCCGCGTTCCACGACCGTGCCGTGGCGGCGTTCGGGCCGGTCGACATCCTGTTCAACAATGTCGGCCAGAGCGGCCGCGAGCGCGCCGCCCCGTTCCATGAATCCGAGGAGGAGGTCTGGCGCTTCGTGCTCGAGGTCTCGCTGCTGACCACGATGCGGATGTCGCGGCTGGTGGTGCCGGCGATGCGGCAGCGCGGCGGCCGCATCATCAACATGTCGAGCGACGCCGCCTTCGTCGGCGATGCCGGGCTGACCGACTATGCTGCCGCCAAGATGGGCGTTGTCGGCTTCACCCGGGCGCTGGCCCGCGAGCTGGCGCCGCATGGCGTCACGGTCAACGCCGTCGCACCCGGCGCGATCCGCACCCGCGCCCATGACCGGCTGGCGCCGGCGGTGATCGACCGGATCAAAGCGACGACCCCGGCCGGCTTCATCGCCGAGCCCGAGGACGTGGCCGGCACGGTCGCCTTCCTGGCCAGCGCGGACGCCCGCTACATCACTGGCCAGACGCTGCTGATCGACGGCGGCCGCTGGATGGTCTGAAGGACGACACCATGGACACAGCGATCGCCGACCTGTCCGCCACCGCCTTGGCCGCGGCGATCCGCGACCGGGCGGTCTCGCCGGTCGCGGCGGTCGAGGCCGCGCTGGCGCGGATCGAGGCCCGCCGGGACCTCAACGCCATGATGGCGCTGTGCGCCGACCGCGCCCGCGCCGAGGCCAGGCAGGCCGAGGCGGCGGTGATGGCCGGGGCCGCGCTGGGGCCGCTGCACGGCGTGCCGTTCACGGTCAAGGATTTGACCAGCACCGAAGGCGTCGCCACCACCCAGGGCTGCGCCCTGTTCGCCGGCACAATGCCCACGGCCGATGCCGTCGCCGTCGCCCGGGCCCGGGCGGCGGGTGCCATCCTGGTCGGCAAGACCACGACGCCGGAATTCGGCCACAAGCCCTTTACCGAGGGCCCGTTCTTCGGCCGCACGCTGAACCCCTGGAGCGCCGGCCACACCTGCGGCGGCTCCAGCGGCGGCGCCGCCGTCGCCGTCGCCGCCGGCATGGGGCCAGTCGCGCTGGGGTCCGATGGCGGCGGGTCGATCCGCATCCCGGCCGCCTGCTGCGGCGTGGTCGGCCTCAAGGCGACGCTGGGCGCCATCCCGAACCTGCAGGCGCCGGACCTGTTCGGCGCCAACTCCTATGTCGGCCCGATGGCGCGCGATGTCGCCGGCACGCGGCTGCTGTTCGACGCCATCGCCGGCCCGGACCGGCGCGACCCCTGGGGCCAGGGGCTTCCCCTGGCCCATCGCCGGCTGCGGGAGGGCGAACGCCCGCGCATCGCCCTGCTTCTGCGCTGCGGCAATCGGCTCGACCCCGCTGTCGAGGCCGCCGTCGTCGCAGCGATGCACCAGGCCGAGGCGCTTGGCATGGTGGTCGAGCCGATCGAGCTCGACCTGGTCTCGCTGGAGCCGCATTTCCTGGTGCTGCTGCGCTCGCTGCTGCTGGCTCGCCTCGGCGGCCCCGCGGCCCGGTCGCCCGAGAAGTTCGACCCGACCCTGCTCGCGACGATCGAGGCCGGCCGGAGTTGCAGCGCGGTCGACCTGCACGAGGCCCAGTTCGCCCGCACCGCCTGTTTCGGCCGGATCGAGGAGATCCTGGCGCGCTTCGACGTCATCGCGTCGCCGACCCTGTCCGCGCCGGCCTTGCCGGTCGGGCTCGACCCGCTCGGCCGGGTCGAGATCGCCGGCCGTGACGCCGGGACGATCCGCGGCGCCTGGTATCCTTACACCTTCCCCTTCAACCTGACCGGGCACCCGGCCCTGTCCCTTCCCTGCGGCCTGACACCGGAGGGCCTGCCAGTCGGCCTGCAACTCGTCGGCCGCTGGCATGAGGAGACGTATCTCCTGGAGGTGGCAGCGCAGCTTGAAGACGAACTGCGTTTTCCCAAACCCTTGTCCGGCATGACACCGGGCGACGGCCCATCAGTGACGGTCGTCGGGTAGGTCGGTTGCAGGACCTGTCGCCTTTCGGACCAGTGCCTGGATGCACATTCTTCCGATCAAACCATTCCGCCTCGGGCAGTCCACGACTCTTCTGCGCCACAAGGAGACATCGAGCCTTAATTCCAGCAGCGAACATTCCCGCACCGACCGAATGTCGGCGATGGCCTGCTAACGGCCCTCGTCCGAGGGCGCTGCCGCTGGACTGGCGGCGCCCCACGCGCCGGCCGGATCGAACATGGCGAACCCATCGCGGCCATCTCCGATGGCGATGACGAAAGGGACACCCGGCTACACCTCGCGGGAGGTGAGATGCTGGACCAGGAGATGGACCGGCGGCGGCAGCGAGGCCGCGTCCCGGGTGCAGATCTTCCAATGCCGCACCGCCCAGGGCTCATCGAGCCTGACAGCGACCACCTGGCCGTTCTCCACATATCGCGCGGCATGGAGTTCGGGCACGAGGGCGATGCCGAGCCCAGCCTCGACCATGCCGCGGGCCGGCTCGAATCCGTTCACCCTGATGCGCAGGCGCAGCGGATGGCTGAGTTCCGCGGCCGCGCGCGTGACCAGGGAATCGAGATAGCTGCCCAGCTGGGGCCCGACCAGATCGTGCCTGGCGATCTCGGCGAACGTCACCCCATCCGCGCCGCTCAACGGATGGTCCGGCGGCATGATGACCGTGAGAAGGTCGCTGCGGTAGGGGAAGACGCGAAGATCGGAGAACGGCATAGGCCCGCCGAAGATGCCGATATCGGCCGCGTTCTCGGATACGGCGCGGCTCACCTCGCGGCTGAGCCCTTCTTCCAGATCGATGCGGATGGCGGGATGGAGTGCCAGGAAATCGCGGAGGTCGGTCGACAGGTACTGCACGATGGTCGACACGCTTGCATGGATGCGGATCTGGCCGCGCATCCCCGTCGCGTGGTCGACGAGTTCCCGCTCCATCTGCATCAAGTCCCGCATGATGGTGTGGGCATGGCGCAGCAAGGCGTGGGCGGCGGAGGTCAGCTCGATCCCGCGGTTGCTCCTGTGGAACAGTGTTATCCCCATTCTCTTTTCCATATCGGACATGCGCTTGCTGACCGCCGATGCGGCGATGTGCTCGACCTCTGCCACGCGAGAGATGCTGCGGTGCTCGCAGATGGAGACGAAGAGCTTCAGGGACACGAGGTCGATCTGCATTCCGCACTCCGAATTTTTCACCACACCGGCCGCAGTCGCCGGAGCCCCCCTGGACGCCTGCCCGCACTCTGACAGATCGGCCCGGCCCTGCCATCGCCGATCGCGATGGCAGGCTCCCCAATCACGATTCCGGGCTGCGCATGAACTGTTGCAGCATGGTGAAAATCGAACCGCAACGCCCTGAAGCGAGGCCGGCCGCGATGGGTCCGGCATCCCGCTCGACGATGGCGCCGCGGGCGGATTTCCAGGGCGATCGCAGCCCTGCCCCGCCCCGCGGCATGGGAAGGAAACCGTGAGCCCGGAAGCGATCACCGCGCCGCAGACCATGTTCGACAAGATCTGGGACCGGCACCGGATCATGACGCGGGAGGATGGCCAGGACCTGCTGTTCATCGACCGCCACTTCATCCATGACGTCACCGCCACGGCGTTCGACATGCTGCGCCAGCGCGGCCTGAAGCCACGGGCGCCGGAGCGCATCTTCGGCATGCCCGACCACTACGTCCCGACCCACGGGCGGAACATGGCGTCGATCAACCACCCCGAACGCCGTGCCATGATCGAGGCGCTGAATCGTGACACCGCGGAATCCGGCATCAGCCTGTTCGGCCTGGAAGACCCACGCCAGGGCATCGTCCATGTGGTGGGGCCCGAGCAGGGGCTGAGCCTGCCGGGCATGACCATCGTCTGCGCCGACAGCCACACCTCCACCCATGGGGCGCTCGGTGCGCTGGCCTTCGGCATCGGCGCGACGGAGGTCGGGCATGTGCTGGCAACCCAGTCGCTGTGGCAGCGCCGGCCGCGGCGCATGCGCATCAGCGTCGACGGTACGCTCGGGCCAGGGGTGACCGCCAAGGACATCATCCTCGCGATCATCGCCGAGATCGGCGTCGCCGGTGCGGCGGGGCATATTCTGGAATATGCCGGCAGCACCATCCGGGCGCTGTCGATGGAAGGCCGGCTGACGGTCTGCAACATGTCGATCGAGGCGGGCGGCCGGGCCGGGATGATCGCCCCGGACGACACCACTTTCGCCTATCTCGCGGGCCGCCCCTATGCCCCGAAGGGCGCGGACTGGGACTGGGCGGTGGCGCAATGGCGCGGCCTGCCGTCGGATGAGGATGCGGCGTTCGACCGGGAGATCGCGCTGGACGCCGCGGCGATCGCGCCGATGGTGACCTGGGGCACCACGCCCGAGGATGCCGTCGCGATCACCGCGCGGGTTCCGGACCCCGCCGATGTGGCGGATCCCGACCGACGCGACGGCATGGAGAGGGCGCTGGCCTATATGGGCCTGATTCCCGGCACGGCGCTGGAGGAGGTCGGCATCGACCGGGTGTTCATCGGCTCCTGCACCAACAGCCGGATCGAAGACCTGCGAAGCGCGGCCGCGGTGGTCGAGGGCCGGACGGTGGCGGGCGGGGTCGAGGCCTGGGTAGTGCCGGGATCGCAGCTGATCAAGGCCCAGGCGGAGGCCGAAGGGCTGGACCGGATCTTCAAGGCGGCGGGCTTCGACTGGCGCTTCGCCGGCTGCTCGATGTGCCTGGCCACCAATGGCGATATGGTCGCGCCGGGCCAGCGCTGTGCCTCCACCTCCAACCGGAACTTCGTCGGCCGCCAGGGGCCGGGGGCACGCACCCATCTGATGAGTCCGGCCATGGCGGCGGCGGCGGCCGTGACCGGCCGGCTGACCGATGTCCGCCGGCTGATGGCGGGAGGCTGACCATGGATCGTCTCGACCATCTGGAGGCCGTGGCCGTGCCGATCGCCCGGGTCAATTGCGACACCGACCAGATCATCCCGGCTCAGTATCTGCAGAAGATGCGGTCCGACGATTTCGGGCGGTACCTGTTCGCCGAATTCCGCTTCCGCAAGGATGGGTCGGAGGTCGCGGATTTCATCCTGAACCGGCCGGCCTACCGCCCGGCCCGGATCATCGTCGCCAACCGCAACTTCGGCTGCGGCTCCTCCCGCGAGCACGCGGTCTGGGCGCTGTACGATTACGGCATCCGGGCGGCCATCGCCCCCAGCTTCGGCGACATCTTCTTCACCAACTGCCTGAAGAACGGCTTGCTGCCGATCGTGCTGCCGCAGGAGGTGGTGACGCCGCTGCTGGCGCATCTCGAAGCCGTGCCGGGCGCGACGGTGGCGGTCGACCTGCCGGCGCAGCAGGTGGACCTGCCGGACGGTACCCGCCACCCGTTCGAGATCGAGGCCTTCGCCAAGACCTGCCTCGTCACCGGCATCGACGAGCTCGGCTACACCCTGGCGCAGTCGAGCCGGATCGACGCGTTCGAGCGCAGCCACGAGGGCCGGGACGCCTAGCCCCGCCGGTTCGGACTTTCGTGTTTTCCCAAGGATTCATGTTCTCAAGTTTCGTGTTCAAGGAGAGACGTTCGTGAAGATCGCGATCATGGCCGGTGACGGTATCGGCCCCGAGGTCGTCGGCCAGGCGGTGAAGGTGCTACGGCTGGTGGCGCCCCACGCCGAGACGGAGGAAGCCCCGATCGGCCAGGCCGGCATCGAGGCGCGCGGCAAGCCGCTGCCCGATGAAACCCTGGCCCTGGCGCGGCGTGTCGATGCGATCCTGTTCGGATCGGTCGGTGTGGCGGATGAGGCCGACATCCCGCGCGACCAGCGGCCGGGGACGGGGCTGCTGCAGCTGCGGGAGGCGCTGACGCTGTTCGCGAATTTCCGCCCGGCCTTCATGTTCCCCGAGCTGATCGGCGCCTCGACGCTCAAGCCGGAGGTGGTCGACGGGCTCGACCTCGTGATCCTGCGGGAGCTCAACGGCGACGTCTATTTCGGCAAGCCGCGCGGCTTCGAGACCAATGAGAAGGGCGAGCGCGTCGGCTTCAACACCATGCGCTATTCGGAATCCGAGGTCGAACGCATCGCCCATGCTGCCTTCCGGGCCGCGCGCAAACGGCGGCACAAGGTCTGCTCCGTCGACAAGGCCAATGTGCTGGAGACCATGCAGCTCTGGCGCGAGGTGGTGACCCGTGTCGGCCGCGAATACCCCGATGTCGAGCTGAGCCACCTGTTCATCGACGCGGCGTCCATGTCGCTGATGCGGAACCCGAAGCAGTTCGACGTGATCGTCACCGGCAACATGTTCGGCGACATCCTGTCGGACGCGGCGGCGATGCTGACCGGATCGATCGGCATGCTGCCCTCGGCCTCCCTCGGGCTGGACCGCAAAGGGCTGTACGAGCCCGTGCACGGCTCGGCCCCGGACATCGCCGGCCAGGACGTGGCCAACCCGCTGGCCGCGATCCTGTCGCTGGCGATGATGCTGCGTGAGAGCTTCGAGCTGGAAGACAAGGCGCGACAGGTGGAAAGCGCGGTCCGCACCGTGCTCGCCCAGGGGTATCGCACCGGCGACATCTATCAGCCCGGCACGCGCCGGGTGGGCACCGCGGAGATGGGCGACGCAGTCGTCCGGGCGCTGCAGTCGGCGGCATAGGTCACGGCGGGTTCGGGCCGCCAGCTTCGGCCCGGACCAACGCCCCGCAACCTGCCCCGGACATCACAACCAACCAACAAGCCAAAGCAGACGGAGGAGACACGATGAAGCTCGGAACCACGCTTGCGCTGTGTGCGGCCGCGATCCTGTCGATGACGACGGTAGCGGGCGCCCAGGACCGGCCGGAGAAGACGGAGATCCACATCGGCGCCGCCTCGGTCGGCATGACCTATCTGCCCCTCCTGGTGGCGAAGCAGCTCGGCTACTTCCAGGATGAGGGGCTCGACGTCACCATCGCGGCCTTTTCCGGCGGCTCGAAGGCCCTGGAGGCGCTCATGGGTGGCAGCACGGATGTCGTCGCCGGCGCCTATTCCAACACCCTGACCATGGCGGCCAAGGGCCAGCCCCTGGTGACCTTCGCCGCCCAGGTGAACTGCCCGGCCTGGATCTTCGGCATCGCCAAGAAGAACGAAGGCATCGTCCATTCGGCAGCCGATCTCAAGGGCATGCGCGTCGGCGTCAGCGCGCCGGGGTCGAGCACCCACATGGCCCTCAACTACATCCTGCACCAGGCAGGGCTGCAGCCGGAGGACGTGTCGATCATCGGCGTGGGCCAGGCCGCCGGCGCCGTGGCGGCGATCCGCGCCGGGCAGATCGACGCGCTGATCGTCAACGATCCCTCGGCCACCATCCTGATGGACAGTGGCGACATGATTCCGCTGGCCGAGATGCGGACGGCAGAGGGCAACAAGGCGGTCTTCGGCTCCGACTATCCGGAATCGAGCCTATACACGACGAAGGCGTTCATCGACGAGAACCCGAAGACCGTGCAGGCCGTGACGAACGCCATCGTCCGCGCCGAGCACTTTATCGCTCAGGCGACGCCACAGGAGGTGGCCGACAGCGTCCCGCCGGAATATGTCGGCGACGACAAGGTGCTCTACGCCAAGGCGTTCGAGAACAGCCGCCGCTGCATCTCGCAGACCGGTGTGCTGTCGGACCAGGGCGCGCAGACCGTGCGCAACGTCCTGACCGCCTTCGACCCCAGCATCGGCTCGGCCCCGATCGATCTCGGCGCCACCTATGACAACAGCTTTGCGACCAAAGCCGCGGGCACGGTCCGGTGAGCGTCGCGGTTCGCAGGATCGGCGAGCAGGCCATGCCCCAGGACGCACAGCACGCGCTGCGATTCGACGGGGTGACCTGCACCTTCGCCAGCAACGAAGGGGCCGGCAAGACCTACACCGCGGTGCGGGACGTGAACCTGGAGGTGCGGGAGGGCGAGTTCCTGTCCGTCGTCGGGCCGACCGGCTGCGGCAAGTCCACCCTGCTCAACGTGGCGGCGGGCCTGATGCGCCCCTCCTCCGGCACGCTGAGCGTGTTCGGCCAGCCCCTGAGCCAGGGGCTGAACAAGGACGCATCCTACCTGTTCCAGGTGGATGCGCTGATGCCGTGGAAGACGGCAGAGGACAATGTCGCCGCCGGCCTGCTGTTCCATGGCAAGCCGAAGGCGGAGGCCTTGCAGATCGCGCGCGAATGGCTGGTGCGGGTCGGGCTCCACGGGCACGGCCGGAAATATCCCCACCAGATGTCGGGCGGCATGCGCAAGCGGGCCGGCCTGGCCCAGGCGCTCGCGCTCGACCCCCGCATCCTGCTGATGGACGAGCCGTTCAGCGCGCTCGACATCCAGACCCGGCAGCTGATGGAAGACGAGCTGCTGCAGATCTGGTCGGCCGACCGCAAGTCGGTGGTGTTCGTGACCCATGATCTGGAGGAAGCGATTTCGCTGTCGGACCGGGTCGTGGTGCTGTCCGCAGGCCCCGGCACGCGGCCCATCGCGGAATTCGAGATCGACCTGGACCGTCCGCGCCAAGTCGCGGAGATCCGGATGACGCAGCGATTCCTGCAACTGCACGCCGCGATCTGGGACGTGCTGAAGGGAGAGGTGTTGAAAAGCTATGCGCGCAACCGCTCTTGACCCGCGCAACCATGTCCTGGTGCTGGCCTGCCGCCTGGCCCTGCTGTTCGGCGGCCTGTTCCTGTGGTGGCTGCTGACCGCGACGGGGGTGCTGTCGACCTTCTTCTTCGGCGATCCGATCGGCGTCGCCAGGCGCCTGTGGATCTGGTTCGCCACCGGGTCGGTCTTCCTGCATCTCTACACCACCCTGGTGGAGACCCTCCTGGCCTTCGCCATCGGCACCATATTGGGGCTGGGGATCGGGCTGTGGCTGGCGCTCACCCCGTTCCTCGCCGCCGTAACCGACCCGTTCATCAAGGCGTTCAACTCGATGCCCCGCCTGATCTTCGCGCCGGTATTCGCGCTGTGGTTCGGGCTCGGCATCTGGTCGAAGGTGGCGCTGGGCGTGACCCTGGTCTTCTTCGTGGTGTTCTTCAACGTCTACCAGGGCGTGCGCGAGGTCAGCCCGGTGGTGCTGTCCAACACCCGAATGATGGGCGCGAATTCGCGTGAGCTGCTGCGCCATGTCTACGTGCCGTCGGCGATGAGCTGGGTGTTCTCCAGCCTGCACAACGCGGTGGGCATCGCCTTCGTCGGCAGCGTGGTGGGCGAGTATCTCGGCTCGGAAAAAGGGATCGGCTACCTGATCCTGCTCGCCGAAGGGGTGTTCGACATCAATTCGGTGATCGCCGGCATCCTGCTGCTGACCGTGTTCGCGCTCGTGCTCGACACCGCGGTGTCGATGTTCGAGGAGCGGTTCATGCGGTGGCGCCCGGTCGCCGGGCAGCCGGTGGGCGCCAACGCCTGAGAGAGCGGGCCGGCATCCCCAGCCCGCCCGACCCCATTTTCATCAGAGGCAACGATCTTGCAGCTCAACACGATCAATCTCGACAAGCGGGTCGCCGTGGTGACCGGCGGCGCGCAGGGCATCGGCTACGAAGTGGCCGACCGCTTCCTCCGATCCGGGGCGCCGCTGGTCATCTGGGACGACAATGAGGACGGATTGCAGACCGCCAAGGGCACGCTGGCCGCCGCCACAGGGCGGGACGATATCCACACCATGCGGGTCGACATCGCCGACAACGCCAGCGTCGAGGCCGCGGTGGCCGGAACGGTCGAGGCGCTGGGGCGCATCGACATCCTGGTGAACAACGCCGCGATCGTCGGCCCGAATGCGCCTTTGGCGGACTACCCGCTGGACGCCTGGCGCAGCGTGCTGGACGTCGATGTCAACGGCACCTTCTATTGCTGCCGGGCCGTCGCGCCTGTCATGACGGCGCAGAATTACGGCCGCATCGTCAATGTCGCGTCGATCGCCGGCAAGGAGGGCAACCCCAATGCCGCCGCCTATAGCGCGGCCAAAGCCGCGGTGATCGCCATGACCAAGTCGCTGGGCAAGGAACTGGCCGGCCACGACATCGCGGTCAATTGCGTCACCCCGGCCGTCGCCCGCACGCCGGGCGCGATGGAGCAGGCACCGGAGCACATCAAATACATGCTCAGCCGGATTCCGCGCGGGCGGTTCCTGGAACTGGCCGAAGCGGCCGGGATGATCGCCTGGCTGGTCAGCGCCGAGAATTCCTTCACGACCGGCGCTGTCTTCGATCTCTCGGGCGGCCGCGCAACCTACTGATCGAAACGACCGCCGACAAGGGCCCGGGGCCGCGATCGCAGCCCCGGCATCGCCCCTTCCAAGCGGCCTACCGGGCCTCTTCCATGACGTTGGCTTCCTGGACGATCCATTGCTCGAAGGCCTTGACCAGGGGTGCGTCCCGCTTGGCTCCAGGGTAGGCCAGATAATAGGCGCTGGATGTCTTTGCCCTCAATGCCAGCGGTGCGATCAGCCGGCCGGTCCGCAGATCCTCCTCGACGAAGGCGCGCTGCGCCATGACGATTCCAAGCTCGTCGATCGCCGCTTGGTAGGCCAGCGCGGAGTTCTCGAATTTCAGCCCGCTGTTGCCGTCGACCGTGTCGACCGCGGCCGCCTGCAGCCAGGTCGGCCAGTCGTCGGGCCTGTGCATGGAACACAAGAGAACGTGTTGCGAGAGATCGGCCGGCGCAGCGGGCGCGCCCGTCCGGCTGAGCAGGCCGGGGCTGCAGACCGGCAGCAGGATTTCGCCGAACAGCCGGCGGCAGGCGACGCCCGTCAGCGGTGCAGGACCCGAATGGATGCAGATATCGATGTCTTCCCGATCGAAATCGACCGTCTGATGCGATGTCGTGATCTGCACGTCGATCTGGCGATGCAACGCGTGGAAACGGGCAAGGCGGGGGACGAACCAGCGGATCGCAAAGGTCGGCGGCAGCTTGATGCGCAAGGTGTTGTCCTGCGGCCGGTGCTGCAGCCGGCGCACCTGCGTTTCGATCTGATCGAATGCGGTGCCCAGCACCGCCGCAAAGGCAGCTCCCTCCGGCGTGATCTCGATGCCGCGTCGGATGCGCGCGCAGAGCCGCAGGCCGAGCCAGTCTTCGAGTTGCGAGACATGTCGGCTGACGGCGCCTTGCGTGACCGAAAGCTCCTGTGCCGCCCGGGTCAGGCTGCCGTTGCGGGCCGCGGCCTCGAAGGCGCGCAGGGCGTTGAGCGGTGGCAGGCGACGAGTCATTTGCTCTGAGTTTTCCTGAGAGAAATATGATCAAATTGAGACTATTCCCTGCCTCGCCCGGGCGCTAGCCTGCATCATCAAGAACGCACAGCTCGGCCATTTCTGCAGGGCACGAGCGTCTGGGACCGCGCCGGAACGGCTTGCATGCGCAGGCACGGCAGGGAGGAGCAGCGATGTCACGAGCCCCTAAAGCCTTGATGGCCCTTGGCCATGGCTGCTGACCCGCAGGCCGGCCGCATCGGGCCGCTGACCATCTTCGAAAAGATCTGGACCGCCCATCTCGTCCGGCAGCTGGAGGACGGCCGCGACCTGCTGTTCGTCGACCGGCATGTGCTGCAGGAGACGACAAGCGCGCCGGCCTTCGAGGGCCTGCGCCGGGCGGGGCGCCCGGTCCGGTACCCCGAGCTGACGGTCGCCACCCAGGATCACATCGTCTCCACGGCGCCGGGCCGCACCGAGGACAGCAACCCGACCGGGCGTGAGCTCCTCGGCCTGATGCGGCGCAACGCCTATGAGAACCACATCCGGCACTACGGCGTGGACGACCCGCGGCAGGGCATCGTGCATGTCATCGGGCCGGAGCTTGGCATCGCCCTGCCCGGCTGCGTCCTGACCTGCGGCGACAGCCACACCTCCACCGTCGGCGGCCTCGGGGCCATCGGGATCGGCGTCGGCACCAGCGAGGTCGAGCATGTGCTGGCGACGCAGACGCTGGCCATGGCGCGGCCGCAGCGGATGCGGATCAGGTTCGAAGGCCGGGCCGGGGCCGGCGTCACCGCCAAGGACCTGATCCTGCGAGTCATGGGGCAATACGGCATCGCCGCCGGCCGCGGCTGTGCCGTTGAATATGCCGGCGCGGCGATCGAGGCGCTATCAGTCGAAGCCCGCCTCACCCTCTGCAACATGTCGATCGAGCTCGGCGCCCGGCTCGGCCTCGTGGCGCCGGACGAAAAGACCATCGCCTATGTGCGGGGCCGCGAATTCGCGCCGCAGGGCGAGGCCTTCGACCGCGCCGCCGCCGCGTGGCGGGCGCTGCGGACGGATCCCGGCGCCGTGTTCGACCGCGACGTCGCCATCGACTGCACCCGCATCGCACCACAGGTCACCTGGGGGACATCGCCGCAGGACGTGGCCGGGGTGGATGAGCGGGTGCCCGATCCCGCCAGCTTCGGCGACGCCAAGCGACGCGACCTTGCCGCCGCAGCCCTCCGCTACATGGGTCTCGAACCGGGCACGCCGCTGGACAGTATCCCGATCGACATCGCCTTCATCGGCTCCTGCACCAATTCGCGGCTCTCCGACCTCGAAGCCGCCGCGGATATCGTGCGCGGGCGCAAGGTGGCGCCGGGCGTCCGGGCGCTGGTCGTGCCCGGCTCGATGTCGGTGAAGGCGGAGGCCGAGGCGCGCGGCCTGCACCGTGTCTTCCGGGACGCCGGTTTCGAATGGCGCGACGCCGGCTGCTCCATGTGCGTGAGCATCAACGAAGACGTGGTGCCGCCCGGCGCCCGCTGCATCGCCACCTCCAACCGCAATTTCGAGAACCGCCAGGGGCCGCGCAGCCGCACTCATCTGGCCAGCCCGGCCATGGCCGCCGCCGCCGCGATCAGCGGTCACATTGCCGATGTCCGAAAGATGGGCCGAGCATGAGAGACCCGTTCACCGACGTCGAAGGCGTCATGGCGACGATGCTGTCCGCCAACATCAACACCGATGCGATCATCCCGTCAGCCTGGCTGCGCACGGCCAGCGCCGACTACGGCAAGGGCCTGTTCGGCGGCCATCGCTATGACGAGGCCGGCGGGGAGCGGCCGGATTTCGTGCTCAACCGCCCGCCGTTCCGGTCGGCCCGGATCCTGTTGGCCGAGGAGAATTTCGGCTGCGGCTCGTCACGCGAAGCGGCGGTCTGGGCGCTGCTGCAGTTCGGCATCCGCTGCGTGCTGGCGCCCAGCTTCGCCGACATCTTCTACGAGAACGCGTTCCGCAGCGGCCTGCTGGCCGGCCTGGTCGATCCGGCCACGCTGGGCGCGCTGGCGCAATCCGCCGAGCGCCATGCCGCACACCCAATCTATCGCGTCGACCTGCCCGCCCGCAGGATCACGGCGCCGGACGGCACCGGCCACAGCTTCCGCGTGCCGGCCTCCCTGGCCGACCCGTTGATCCGCGGCGACGATGCGATCGACACCACCCTGCGGCATGTCGGTGAGATCGAAGCCTATTATGCCGCTGCGAAAACCGAGCGCGGATGGCTGTACGACGCCGCCGAACCGGGAAGAGATTTGTGAAGAGACCCACCTTCCGCCACGCGCTCGCGCGGGAAACGCCCCTGGTCACACCGCTGGCGCATGATGCCCTGTCGGCACGGCTGATCGAGGATGCAGGCTTCAACGCCTTCACCGTCGGCGGCTCGGCCATGCTTGCCGCCCGCCATGCCTATCCCGATATCGGCCTGATCGGCCTGACCGACATGGCGGACGGGCTGCGCGACATTGCCGCCGCATCGTGCCTGCCGTTCCTGGCGGATGCCGATGACGGCTATGGCGACGTCAAGAGCGTGGCCCGCACCGTCGCCGCCTATGAGGCCATCGGCGTCAGCGGCTTCCTGCTTGAAGACCAGGATCGCGACCGCAAACAGCAGCGGGCGGAAAAGGCCGCAGCCGTGGCCGATGAGGCGGTGATCGAGGCGAAGCTGCGCGCAGCGCTGGCGGCGCGGACCAACCCGGAAACCTTCATCATCGGCCGCACCGATGCCTATGGCCCGCTCGGCCTCGACGCCGCGATGCGGCGGGCGGAGCGGTTCCTGGCGCTCGGTGTCGACGGGATCTTCATCGCCGGCCTTAGGAGCGAAGACGACTATCGCCGGGTCGGCGCGGCCTTCAAGGGCGCGTTCCTGTCCGCCGCGATGTTCGAGGGCGGTGACACGCCCTGGCTGGCGCCGGCGGATCTCGGTTCCATGGGCTTTACCCAGGTGTCCTATCCATCCAGCCTGCTGCTGCGCATCGTCGGGGTGATGCAGGACGGGCTCGCCGCCCTGCGACGCCATGCCGACGGCATCGAACCGTTGCAGCCCTTCGCCCAGGCGGCACCGGCGAGGAGTGCGCTCGACAGGGCCGTGCGGCTGTCCGACTGGCGGACGATCGAAACCACCGCACCGGCGACCGGCACGGCGAAATAGACGACACAAACAGATGTCTCCGCGCGCGTCGCGGCGGCGTTGGAAAACAGGGAGGACCAGATGGGAAGAGCGTTCTTGAAGCTGGCACGCATCACGGCCGCCTGCGCCTTGGCCGGCACGATGGTCGTCGGCATGGCCCGGGCCGACGACATCGTGGTCAGCAATTACGGCGTGTCCGCCAACGGCATGCCGTTCGCTGTGGCCCTGGCCAAGGGCTTCTTCAAGGACGAAGGCGCCGACGTCACCGGCATCCTGTCCTCGGCCGGTGGCGGCACCACGCTGCGCAACATGCTGGCCGGCAGCGCGCCCTATGCCGAGGTCAATCCCAATGCGGTGATCGCGGCGATCCAGCAGGGCGCCGACGTCAAGATCATCAGCGACAACGTGCTGACCGTCGCCGAATTCGTCTGGGCGGTGAAGCTCGATTCCCCGATCAAATCCGTGGCGGATCTGAAGGGCAAGAAGATCGGCTACACCAATCCGCGCTCGACCAGCCAAGCCCTGGCGACGCTGGTCCTGCAATCGGCCGGGCTGAAGACCGAGGATGCCGAACTGGTCAAGACCGGCGGCTTCGGCGAAGGCGTCGCCGCCCTCGATACCGGCCTGGTCGATGCAGCACCAATCCCCGAGCCGCTGTGGTCGAAATACAAGGACAATTACCGGCCGATCGCCCGGGCGACGGAGATCCTGCCGCCGATCGCCAATGTGGTCGGCGTCGCCTCGATGTCCCAGGCCGACAGCAAGGGCGATTTCATCCGGGGCGTCATCCGCGCCCGGATCAAGGCCGTCCAATTCATGAAGGACCATCCGGACGAGGCCGGCGACATCGTCGCCAAGGCGTACAACCTGGAGTCGGACGTGGCGCGCAACGCCGTGCGCGCCCTGGTGACCAGCAGGACCGATGGGGTCGAATACTGGGGCACCGGCCAGATCCAGCTCTCGGGGCTCGAGAAGGCGATCGAGGTGCAGAAGATGGTCGGCGCGATCTCCGGCGATGTCGACGCCAAGAGCATCGTCGACACGCGGTTCCTTCCGGACGACATCAAGGCACTGCAATGAACATGGCGATCACCAATGTCGCCCAGGTGTCCCTGCGGGATGTCGACAAGGTCTTCAACCGGCCGGGCAAGGCGGCGGAGCCCATCCACGCCCTCGGGCCGATCGACCTCGATCTCCGGCGCGGCGAGTTCTTCGCCGTCGTCGGGCCCTCGGGCTGCGGCAAGTCGACCCTGCTCGAGCTGATCGCCGGCCTGTCGACGGCATCGCGCGGCGACGTCGCCTTCGAAGGGCGGCCCATCGCCGGCAAGATCCCCGATGGCGTCGGCGTGGTGTTCCAGGAGGACGCGTCGTTTCCCTGGCTGTCCGTGGTCGACAACATCGCCTTCGGACTGCGCCGCATGAACCTGGCAAAGGGCGAGCGCGAGGCCCGGATCGAGCGGGCGCTCGCCATGATGGGGCTGGGGCCGTTCGCCCGCAGCTTTCCGGCCCAGTTGTCGGGCGGCATGCGCCAGCGCGTCTGCATCGCCCGCACCCTGGTGACGGAGCCGCGGCTGATCCTGCTCGATGAGCCCTTCGCGGCCCTCGACCAGCAGACCCGGCTGCTGATGGGCGACGAGGTGCTGAACCTGTGGCGCAAGACCGGCGCCACGATCTTCCTGATCACCCATGCCCTGGACGAGGCCACCATGCTGGCCGACCGCATCGGCGTGATGTCGGCCCGGCCCGGGCGACTGATCGACATCGTCGAGACCGGCTGGCCGAAGGACCGCGACAGCCGCATCGTGCAGGAAGAGCGGTTCGGTGCGATCACGGCACGGCTCTGGGGCTTCCTGCGCGAAGAATCGATCAAGGCGATCGGCAGGCCCGGCGCCGGCGGGGCCGGAGGCAAGCCATGAAACCCGCGACGCTCTGGCGGATCGGCCTCGTGGTCGCCCTCGTGCTGTTGCTGGAAGGACTCTGCCTCACGGGCTTCATCGACAAGCTGACGATGCAGCCGCCGCACGTCATGATCGCGGACATCGTGCACATGCTGGTGTCGGGATCGCTCAACGCCGCGATCGCCAAGACGCTCGGCAACTCGGCGATCGCCTTCGGCCTGGCCATGGTCATCGGCGTCGCCGCCGCAATCGGAATCCATCGCTTCAAGGCCGTGCGCGAGACGCTCGACCCGCTCTTCGCCACCTACTACGCGATCCCGATCTTCGCCTTCTATCCGCTGCTGATCATCCTGTTCGGCCTCGGCGACGCACCGGAAATCTTCATCGGCACGATGCTCGGCGTCGTCGGCGTGATCGTCAGCACGATGAACGGGCTGGACCGCGTGCCGCGCGTGCTGCTGAAGACGGCCCAGATCTCCGGCTTCGGCACCCTGGAAACGGCGTGGCGCATCACCCTGCCCTACGCCGCGCCCTACATCCTGTCGGGCGCCAAGCTGGCCGTCGCCTATTCGCTGATCGGCATCATCGGCGCGGAGTTCATCATGTCGTCGAGCGGCATGGGGTACGAGATCAGCTTCGCCTACAACAACTTCGACAATGCGACGATGTATCCGCTGATCATCCTGGTCCTGGTGGTGGCGGGCACGCTCAACGCCGGCCTGGCGCTCTGGGAGAAGACGCTGATGATCCGGCGGGGGCTGGCATGAACGGTTCGTCCTTTCGTTCGCTGCGCAACGGCGCCGCCCTGATCCTGATCATCCTGGCCTGCTGGCAGGGCCTGTACTGGATCGTCGGGGATGTCGCCCTGCGATCGCCGTTGCAGACCGTTCTGTTCACCGCGAAGCTCCTGGCGTCGGACAGCTTCTGGCCGCATGTCGCGGAAACCGCGACGGCCTTCGCCGTGGCGCTGCTGCTGTCGGTCGTTCTCGGCCTCGCGATCGGTTTCGCCCTCGGCATCAACCGCTTCGCCAACGAGGTGTTCGAGCCGATGCTCGTCACCGCCTATTCCATCCCCAAGATTACGCTGTATCCGATCCTGCTGCTGATGTTCGGCCTCGGCATCTCGGCGAAGATCGCCTTCGGCACCATCCACGGCGTCATCCCGGTTGCGCTGTTCACCATCAGTGCGGTGCGCAACATCCGCCCGGTCCTGGTCAAGAGCGGCCGGGTCATCGGCCTCGGGCCAATCGACATGGTGATGCGCGTGCTGCTGCCAGCGGCGATGCCCGAGATCTTCGCCGGGCTGCGGATCGGCTTCTCGCTGACCCTGATCGGGACGCTGCTCGGCGAGATGTTCGCCTCCCAGCGCGGCATCGGCTTCCTGCTGATGAACGCCATCGGCCTGCACAACATCGACCTGGTCATGGCGCTGACCTTTCTGCTCACGCTGTTCGCCGGCGCTGCGAGCACGTTCCTGCTCTATCTCAACCGCCGGCTGCAAAGCCCGGCCTGACATCCGGTCGCCGACAGCGCTCGCTGAAGATCGCTTTCGATGCCGGGCGTCGATCGCGGCCGAGATGGGGAGACCAGCCTCAGATCGGGATCGGGTTGGCCTTGGCGAAATGGCAGGCCGCGAGATGCCCGTTGCCGACCGACGCCAGCGCCGGCCGTTCGCGGGCGCAGACCTCCTGCGCCAGCGGACAGCGGGTGCGGAAGCTGCAGCCGGAGGGGATATCGGACGGGCTCGGCACATCGCCCTGCAGGATGATGCGCTTCTGCGGCTGGTCGGGATCCGGCTCCGGCGCGGCCGAGAGCAGCGCCTGGGTGTAG
Source organism: Inquilinus sp. (assembly GCF_057815775.1). Classification (NCBI taxonomy): domain Bacteria; kingdom Pseudomonadati; phylum Pseudomonadota; class Alphaproteobacteria; order Rhodospirillales; family Rhodospirillaceae; genus Inquilinus; species Inquilinus sp. The sequence goes on along the minus strand of NZ_JBYRFX010000775.1, from coordinate 2,882 downwards.
GGATGGTGCGGCGTGCCGTAGACCGCCGCCTTCGGCCCCGTCTCGACGATCCGCCCGAGATACATCACCGCGACCCGGTCGGCGATGTGCCGTACCACGGCGAGATCATGGGCGATGAACAGGTAGGAGAGGTTCTTCTGCTCCTGCAGATCCTGCAGCAGGTTGACGATCTGGGCCTGGATCGAGACGTCGAGTGCCGAGACCGGTTCGTCCGCCACGATGAAGGCGGGGTCGAGCGAGATCGCCCGGGCGATGCCGATGCGCTGGCGCTGGCCGCCGGAGAACTGGCGGGGATAGCGATCCATGGTGGAGGGCGGCAGCCCGACCTGGCGCAGCAGGTCCGCCACCCTGTCGCGCCGCTCCCGTCGCGACTTCACCAGGCCGAACACCTCGAGCGGCTCGGCGATGATCTCGGCAATGCTGCGCCGCGGGCTGAGCGAGCCGTAGGGATCCTGGAAGATCATCTGGACCTGCCGGCGCATCGCCCGCATCTGGCCGTGCGACAGGCTGGTCAGGTCGGTGCCGTCGACGAAGACATGGCCGGCGCTGGGCTCGATCAGCCGCAGCATCAAACGGCCGAGCGTGGACTTGCCGCAGCCGGATTCGCCGACCAGCGCCAGCGTCTCGCCACGGTGAATCTCCAGCGAGACGTCGTCGACCGCGCGCACCGCCGGGCGCGGCCGCCCGAAGGACAGGCCGCCGCCGTCCAGGAAGGTCTTGGTCAGCCCCTCGGCCCGAACCAGAGTCGCCCCGCCGTTCATCACATGGCCCTCGCATTGGGCACCGGCTCGGCCGGGAGCGCCTGGGCCGTGACCCAGCAGGCGGCCTGGTGCTGCGGGCCGAAGCTGAACATCGGCGGCTGCTCGACGGCGCAGCGGTCGATCCGCAGCGGGCATCGAGGCTGGAACGGACAGCCGGAGCCGAGGCTGCCGGCCTGGGGCACCGATCCGGCGATCTGGTAGAGCCGCCGACGGTCGTCGTTGAGCCGCGGGATCGACTGCAACAGGCCCTGGGTATAGGGGTGCGACGGCCGCCGGAAGATGGATCGCACGTCGGCATCCTCCACCACCCGGCCGGCATACATCACGATCACCCGCTCGCAGATATCGGCGATGACGCCGAGATCGTGCGAGATCAACAGCACCGCCGTATTCAGCGTGGCCCTGATCTTCTTCATCAGGTCCAGCACCTGGGCCTGGATGGTCACATCCAGCGCCGTGGTCGGCTCGTCCGCGATCAGGAGTTTTGGGTGACAGGCGATGGCCATGGCGATCATCACCCGCTGGCGCATGCCACCGGAGAACTGGTGCGGATAGGCGCCCAGCCGGCGCTCGGGGTCGGGCATGCCCACCAGCCGCAGCATCTCGACGACCTTGCGGCGGCGCTCCTCCCGGCTGACATGCTCATGCAACAGGATGGCCTCGCCGATCTGGTCGCCGATGGTCATGACCGGATTCAGCGAGCTCATCGGCTCCTGGAAGATCATGGCGATGTCGCGGCCGCGGATCTCCGGCATCCGCGCCCGCGGCAGGGCCAGGAGGTCGGTGCCGTTGAACAGGATGCGGCCCTGCGCGATCCGGCCCGGCGGCTCCGGGATCAGCCGCAGGATCGACAGCGAGGTCATCGATTTGCCGGAGCCGGATTCACCGACGATGCCGAGCGACCCGCCGGCCTGGATCTCGAAGCCGACGCGGTCGACCACCCGCAGCGGCGCCGCCTTCGGGCCGAATTCGACGACCAGATCCTCGACCTTCAGCAGGGGCACGGTCACGAGGCGGTCTCCGGGTCCAGGGCGTCGCGCACCGCATCGCCGAACAGGTTGAAGGCGAGGACGATGCAGGTGATGGCGAAGCCGGCGCCGATGATCGGCCAGGGTGACCCGAACAGGTTGTTGAGCCCATCGCGGATGATGTTGCCCCAGCTCGGGTTCGGCGGCTGGGTGCCGAGCCCGAGGAAGCTGAGCGAGGCTTCGAGCCGGATGGCCGAGGCGACCCACAGCGTCACCAGCACGACGATCGGGGCCGAGATGTTCGGCACGATATGGCGGAAGATGATCACCGGCGTGCTGACCCCGACCGCGACCGCGGCCTCGATATAGGGTTCCTGCTTCACCGATAGGGTCTGGGCCCGGGCGACACGGGCAAAGCCGGGCACGAAGGCGACCGTCAGCACGGCGACGACGTTCCAGAAGCCACCGCCCAGCGCCGCCGCGATGATGATCGCCAGCAGCAGCTCCGGGAACGCCAGCAGCAGGTCGACGAGACGGGAGATGATGCGGTCGACCACGCCGCCGAAATAGCCGGCGACGACGCCGAGCGTGGTGCCGACAAGCGCTGCCAGGGTCGGCGAGAGCAAACCGAAGATCAGCGAGTTGCGGGATCCGTAGATCATCCGGGACAGCACGTCTCGGCCGAACTGGTCGGTGCCCAGCCAATGCGCCCAGGACGGGATCTGGTTGATCTTGAGGACGCTCTGCGCCAGCGGATTGTAGGGTGCGATCCAGGGCGCCAGCACGGCCACCGCGACAAAGATCACGATGATCAGGCCGGCGAAGATGGTGGCCGGGCGGCCCAGCATGATGCGCAGCAGGATCGCGAACCGGTTCGGCGCCGGGGCGATGGTGTCGGCGGTGTCGATGATCGCGGCCATCAGGTCACCCGGATCCGCGGATCGACGATGATGTAGACGAAGTCCATCAGCAGGTTCACCAGCACCACGAACAGGGCGAAGACGATCACGCCGCCCTGGATGACGGCGTAGTCGCGCTCGGTGATCGCACCGATCAGCAGCTTGCCGATGCCGGGGCGGTTGAACACCAGCTCGATGGCCACCGAGCCGGAGAGCGTCGCCAGCAGGCTGAGGCCCAGGCCGGTGGAGAGCGG
>NZ_JBYRFX010000774.1:0-10338 GCF_057815775.1 Inquilinus sp. | reverse complement strand
AGACCAGCGAGGAGATCGGGTCGCCCGGGCTCGACGCCATCTGCGCCGCGCATCGCGACCTGCTGGCGGCGGATGTGCTGATCGCGTCGGACGGGCCGCGGCTCGACCGCGCCCGGCCGATGATCGCGCTCGGCACTCGCGGCGTGATCAATTTCGACCTGACCCTGGCGCTGCGCGAGGGCCATCACCATTCCGGCAACTGGGGCGGCCTCCTGCCCAACCCCGGCACCATCATCGCCAATGCCGTCGCCGCGCTGGTCGATGCCCGTGGCACCATCCTTGTGCCGGGACTGCGGCCGCCCGCGATTTCGGACTCGGTGCGCCGCGCCCTGGCCGGCATCCCGATCGAACGGGACGCCGAGGGCGAACCGCTGGCGGAAGGCTGGGGCGAACCGGGGCTGAGCCCCGCCGAACGGGTGTTCGGCTGGAACGCGCTGGAGGTGCTGGCCTTCACCACCGGCAATCCGGCGGCGCCGCTGAACGCGATCCCGCCCGCGGCCAGCGTGCATTGCCAGCTGCGCTTCGTCGTCGGCACCGATGTGTCGGATTTGCCCGGCACCATCTCCCGCCATCTCGCGGCGCAGGGTATCCACGGCATCGTGGTGACGGAATCGGGCACGCCGATGATGGCGACGCGGCTCGACCCCGACGATTCCTGGGCGCGCTGGGCCGCCGCCTCGATCGCCGCGACCGTGGGCACCGCGCCGATGGTGCTGCCCAATGTCGGCGGTTCCCTGCCGAACGAGGTGTTCACCGACACGCTGGGCCTGGCGACGATCTGGGTGCCGCATTCCTATGGCGGCTGCCGCCAGCACGGTCCGGACGAGCATTTGCTGGCCCCGGTGGTGCGCGAAGGGCTGCAGATCATGACCGGGCTGTTCTGGGACCTGGGCGAGAGCGGGATTCCCGGGGGCTGAGGTGCCCACTCATCTCTGTCTGTCATTGCCCGGCTTGATGTATGGCCCGGGGAGATCCCTGACAGGTGTTCGGAGACATGGCTGACACATACTGCCGTGGCATAGGCTTCATGGGAGGCGAGCCATGGCGTGGCATGAGGTGTCGGTCATGGAGCAGCGTCGGGAGTTTGTCCGTCTGGCGGGGCAGGAAGGGTCGAACCGGCGGGAGTTGTGCCGTCGGTTCGGGGTCAGTCCTGATGTGGGCTACAAGTGGCTGGCACGATGGGAGGCAGGCGATGCCGAGCTGGCGGACCGGTCGCGGCGGCCGCATGTGAGCCCTGGGCGCAGTGCGGCAGCGACGGAGGCGGCGGTTCTGGCGGTGCGCGATGCGCATCCGGCCTGGGGCGCCCGCAAGATCGCAGCCAGGCTGATCCAGGACGGAAGCAAGCCGCCGGCAGTCTCGACAGTACACGAGATCCTGCGCCGGCATGGCCGGATCGACCCTGAAGCCGCCGTCTCGGGCCAGCCCTTCCAGCGCTTCGAGAAGGACGAGCCCAACCAGCTCTGGCAGATGGACTTCAAGGGCTGGGTGCCGCTGGTCGGGGGCCAGCGGTGCCATCCCCTGACCATGCTCGACGACCATTCGCGCTATGCGCCCGGCCTGCAGGCCTGCGCCGATCAGCAAAGCCTGACCGTGCAGGGCCATCTGCAGGTGGCCTTCCGCCGCCACGGCCTGCCGCAGGCGATCTTCGTCGACAACGGCTCGCCCTGGGGGGATGCCTCGGGAGAGCACTGGACCCGGCTCGGCGTCTGGCTGCTCAAGCTCGGCGTCCGGGTCCTGCACAGCCGGCCCTATCACCCGCAGAGCCGGGGCAAGATCGAGCGCTTCCACCGCACCCTCGCCGCCGAGGTCTTCGCCCTGGAGGCCTTCTCCGATCTCGCCGCGGTCCAGCGTGCCTTCGACCGCTGGCGCGAGGTCTACAACTGGCAGCGCCCGCACCAGGCGCTCAAGCAGCAGGTTCCGGCCAGCCGCTACCGGCCGAGCCCCCGGGTCATGCCCAGGCGCCTGCCCGAGGTCGAGTACGACAGCTGCGACATCGTCCGCAGCGTCGGCACCACCAAGGCCTATGTCAGCTTCCGCGGCCCGGCCCTGGAAAGTGCCGCAGGCCTTCCGCGGCGAGCGCGTCGCCATCCGGACCCTCACCACCGACGGCCAATTCGGCATCTTCTTCGCCAGCCACCTCATCGCCACCATCGACTTGACCAACTCACAACCTGTCAGCCATGTCTCCGAACAGGTGTCCGCCATGTCCCCGGGCTAAACATCAAGCCCGGCAATGACAAAGAAAAGTGAGGGCGGATAAGAGCGGGCCTCAGCCCAGCGCGAAGTCCAGCGCCCGGTCGGCGTGGATCACGGTGGTGTCGAACACCGGCAGGTCCAGGTCGGCCTGGGCGATCAGCATGCCGACCTCGGTGCAGCCGAAGATCACGCTGTCGGCCCCGGCGGCGCGCAGCCGCTCGATCTCGGCCAGGTACACCGCCTTCGACTCGGGCCGGATGATGCCGCGGCACAGCTCGTCATAGATGATGCTGTGGACCCGCTCGCGGCCGGCTTCATCCGGCACCAGCACATCGATGCCATGGCGGTCGCGCAGCCGGCCCTTGTAGAAATCCTGCTCCATCGTATAGCGCGTCGCCAGCAGCGCCGGGCGGCGGGCGGTGCCGGACTTGATCGCCTCGGCGGTGGCGTCGGCGATGTGGATCAGCGGCACGTCGACCGCGGCCTGAACCTCGTCCGCCATCCGGTGCATGGTGTTGGTGCAGATCAGCAGCGCCGCGGCGCCGCCGGCGGCCAGCCGCTTTGCGGCATCGACCATCCGCGCCGTCGCGCCGTCCCAGTCGCCGTCAGCCTGCAGCGCCTCGATCTCGGCGAAGTCGAAGGACCACAGCAGCAGCTGGGCCGAATGCAGCCCGCCCCGCCGGTCGCGCGCGCCTTCGTTCAGCAGGCGGTAATAGATCGCCGTGCTCTCCCAGCTCATGCCGCCGATCAGGCCGAGGGTCTTCATTCCCCAATCTCCTGGGCCGCCGTCTCCCGGGCCAGGCCAAGGACGTCGGCCATGGAGTAGAGGCCGGGCGCGCGGCCGCGGCCCCACAGCGCCGCCTTCAGGGCGCCGCGGGCGAAGATGCCGCGGTCGGTCGCCTTGTGCGCCAGCTCGATGCGCTCGCCCGCGCCGGCCAGGATGACGGCGTGTTCGCCGACCACGTCGCCGCCGCGCAGGCTGGCGAAGCCGATGGCGCCCTCGGCCCGCTTGCCGTCGCGGTCGATCGCCTTGGCGGCATCGAAATCGAAACCGCGGCCCTCGGCGGCGGCGCGGCCCAGCAGGATGGCGGTGCCGGACGGGGCGTCGACCTTGTGCCGGTGATGCATCTCGACCACCTCGATGTCCCAGCCGGCCTCCAGGGCACGCGCGGCCTGGCGCACCAGCGCCGCCAGCAGGTTCACGCCCAGGCTCATATTGTAGGATTGGATGATGGGGGTGTGCCGGCCGGCGCGGCCCAGCGCGGCAAGGTCTTCGGCCGAAAAGCCTGTCGTGCCGGTGACAAGCACCGCCTTGCCCTGGGCGGCCAGCGCGGCGAAGCGGACCGATGCCTCGGGCCGGGTGAAGTCGATCACCGCATCGGCAGTGGCGAACAGCTGCACCGGGTCGTCGCCGACGGTGACGCCGCAGGCAGGCCGCCCGGCCAGCACGCCGGCATCCTGCCCGACCCCGGCACCGCCCTCATGCGCGATGGCGCCATGCAGCACGATCGAGCCGTCATCGATGTCCAGCACGGATTGGATCAGCATCCGGCCCATGCGGCCGGCGGCACCGGTGATGCCCAGCTTCAGGGCGCCTTCGATCGGGCGCGGGATGTCGCCGGCGGTCATGCGGCAGCCTTTCTTCGGTGGTGGCGGCGTTTACCCAAAACGTCATCGCGAGGAGCGCAGCGACGCGGCGATCCAGCGGCTCGATCTCTGGATTGCCACGCCCCTTCGGGGCTCGCAATGACGAAACTGAGAAATTCCGCCGCCGCTACTCCTTGAAGAATTCCTTCACCTTGGCGAAGAAGCCCTGACTTTCCGGGCTGCTGCCGCCGCCGCCTTCGCGCTCGAATTCCTCGAGCAGCTCGCGCTGGCGCTTGCTGATATTGACCGGGGTCTCGACCTGCAGCTCGACATACATGTCGCCGCGGCCGGGTGAGCGCAGCACCGACATGCCCTTGCCGCGCAGGCGGAAGCGGGCGCCGGACTGGGTGCCGGCCGGCACGGTGATCTTGGCACGGCCGCCATCGATCGCCGGAATCTCGATCGGCCCGCCCAGCGCCGCGGTCGCCATCGGGATCGGCGCCTTGCAGAACAAATCGGCGCCGTCACGCTGGAACAGCGCATGCGGCCGGATCGACAGGAAGATGTACAGGTCGCCCGGTGGGGCCCCGCGCGCGCCGCTCTCGCCCTCGTTCGACAGGCGGATGCGGGTGCCGTCGTCGACGCCCGGCGGGATGTCGACCTTCAGCGTCTTGTCCTTGCGGGTGCGCCCCGAACCGCTGCAGGCGCGGCACGGGCTCTTGATCACCCGGCCCTGCCCGCCGCAGCCCGGGCAGGTGCGTTCGACCGTGAAGAAGCCCTGGGAGGCGCGGACGCGGCCGGCGCCGCCGCAGGTCGGGCAGGTCACCGGCTGGCTGCCGGGCTCGGCGCCCGAACCCTCGCAGACCTCGCAGGCGACCTAGGACGGCACCTTGACCGTCGCCTGCTTGCCCAGGAAGGCCTCTTCCAACGAGATCTCGAGGTTGAAGCGGACGTCGGAGCCGCGGCCGGCCTGGGCCCGCTGCTGGGCGCCGCCTGCCCGCCTGCCACCCATGAAGTCGCCGAACATCTCCTCGAAGATGTCGGCGAAGCCGCCGGACCCGAAATCGGACCCGCTCGGGCCGCGCGCCCCGGCGCTGCCGTCGAAGGCGGCGTGGCCGAAGCGGTCGTAGGCAGCGCGCTTCTGCTCGTCCTTCAGGACGTCATAGGCCTCGCTGATTTCCTTGAACTTGTGTTCGGCGTCCTTGTCGCCCGGGTTGCGGTCCGGGTGGAACTGCATCGCCAGCTTGCGATAGGACTTCTTGATCTCGTCCGCGCCGGCGCCGCGCGCAACTCCCAACAGCTCGTAATAGTCCTGCTTCGCCATGCGGATCCTCGTGCCGAACCGGGTGAGCCTACGGCCCCGGCCCGGATGAAAATCGCCCCCGCGCGGTCCCGTCATGGACCTCGCGGGGGCGGTGTCTGCCCTTCAGGTGCGTGTCGCGATCATGCGCCCGCGGTTACGCCGACTTCTTCTTCTTGTCGTCGTCGACTTCCTCGAAATCGGCGTCGACCACGCCCTCTTCCGGCTTCGCCGAAGCCTGCTCGCCCTCGGGGGCGGCGCCGGCTTCCTGGCTGGCCTTGTACATCGCCTCGCCGATCTTCATCGCCGCCTGGGCCAGCGCGTCGGTCTTGGCCTTGATCTGGGCCGCGTCCTCGCCGGTCAGCGCCGTCTTCAGCTCGGCCACCGCGCTCTCGACCGCCGCCTTGTCGGCCGCGTCGACCTTGTCGGCATACTCGGCCAGCTGCTTCTCGGTCGAATGGATCAGCGCATCGCCATGGTTCTTGGCCTCGACCACCTCGCGCCGCGCCTTGTCGGCGGCGGCGTTGGTCTCGGCCTCGCGCACCATCTTGTCGATGTCGCCGTCGGACAGGCCGCCGGAGGCCTGGATGCGGATCGCCTGCTCCTTGCCGGTCGCCTTGTCCTTGGCACTGACATTGACCAGGCCGTTGGCGTCGATGTCGAAGGTGACCTCGACCTGCGGCATGCCGCGCGGCGCCGGCGGCAGCCCGACCAGGTCGAACTGGCCCAGCAGCTTGTTGTCGGCAGCCATCTCGCGCTCGCCCTGGAACACGCGGATGGTCACCGCGGTCTGGTTGTCCTCGGCGGTCGAGAAGGTCTGGCTCTTCTTCGTCGGGATCGTGGTGTTGCGCTCGATCAGGCGGGTGAACACGCCGCCCAGCGTCTCGATGCCCAGCGACAGCGGGGTGACGTCGAGCAGCAGGACATCCTTGACCTCGCCCTTCAGCACGCCGCCCTGGATCGCGGCGCCGACGGCCACGACCTCATCCGGGTTGACGCCCCGATGCGGGTCCTTGCCGAAGAACTGCTTCACCGTCTCGATGACCTTGGGCATGCGGGTCATGCCGCCGACCAGGATCACCTCGTCGATTTCGCTGGCCTTCAGGCCGGCATCCTTCAGCGCGGCGCGGCACGGCTCGACCGTGCGCTGGATCAGGTCGTCGACCAGCGCCTCGAGCTTCGCCCGGGTCAGCTTGATGTTCAGGTGCTTCGGGCCGGACGCGTCGGCGGTGATGAAGGGCAGGTTGACCTCGGTCTGCACCGACGAGGACAGCTCGATCTTCGCCTTCTCGGCCGCTTCCTTCAGGCGCTGCAAGGCCAACTTGTCCTTGCGCAGGTCGATGCCCTGCTCCTTTTTGAACTCCTCGGCCAGGTAGTCGATGATCTTGGCGTCGAAATCCTCACCGCCGAGGAAGGTGTCGCCGTTGGTCGACTTCACCTCGAACACGCCGTCGCCGATCTCGAGCACCGAGATGTCGAAGGTGCCGCCGCCGAGGTCGTAGACCGCGATCGTGCCGGTCGCCTTCTTGTCCAGGCCATAGGCCAGGGCAGCCGCCGTCGGCTCGTTGATGATGCGCAGCACCTCGAGACCGGCGATCCGGCCGGCATCCTTGGTGGCCTGGCGCTGGCTGTCGTTGAAATAGGCCGGGACGGTGATGACGGCCTGCGTGACCTTCTCGCCCAGGAAATTCTCGGCCGTCTCCTTCATCTTCATCAGGGTGAAGGCGGAGATCTGGCTGGGGGCGTATTTCTGGCCGCGCGACTCGACCCAGGCGTCGCCATTGTCCCCGGACACGATCTGGTACGGCACCAGGTCCTTGTCCTTCTGGGTCATCGGGTCGTCATAGCGGCGGCCGATCAGGCGCTTGACCGCGAAAATCGTGTTCTCGGGGTTGGTCACGGCCTGGCGCTTGGCCGCCTGTCCGACAAGCCGCTCGCCCGATTCGGTGAAGGCGACGATCGACGGCGTGGTGCGCGCGCCTTCCGCGTTCTCGATCACCCGGCCCTGCGGCCCATCCATGATGGCGACACAGGAATTCGTGGTGCCGAGGTCGATACCGATGACTTTGCTCATCTCTTCCTCATTCCTTTAGCAGGTCGGGCCGGCCCTCGGTGAGGCACCGCCAGGACCCCCAATCAACATATGCCGCCACGGGCGGCGTTGCTTCCACGGTCATATAGGCGGGGCGTCCGCGGCCTGCAACGGCGAGTCTTCGGAATCTGCGGCGCTGTGTTACGTGCGCCGCGGTGTTCCCAGGGCAAATCCGGCCAGGAAGCCGCCGATATGGGCCTGCCAAGCGACCTGGGCGTCCAGTCCCATCAGCCCGCCGCCGAACAGGGCGAACAGCACATTGGCGATGATGGTGAAGCCGATCAGGTTCAGCGCCAGCCGCCGCCGGCCAGGATCGTGCGTCGCCAGCATCAGCCGGCAGAAGGCGCCGATGCAGCCCGACACCGCGCCGGACGCGCCGAACAGCTGGATCTCCTGGCCCCAGCTGGCGGCGATCTGCACCACCGCCGCGGCAACCGTGGTGGCCAGCAGCAGCACGATATAGCGTCGCCGGCCGAACTGGCGCTCGCACATGCTGCCGAAGGCCGCGAAGAAGCCGAGATTGCCGACCAGGTGGATCGGCGCGACATGAACGAAGGCGTAGAACACCAGCGAGGAGACCACGGTCAGCGCGTCGAAGATGGTCCACTGGCTGATCAGGGCGAAGTACTGCGGCACCACGACCATGCGGTTGATGATCGGTCCCCACAGCGTTTCCGGCAGCAGGTTGATCACGGCGAAGACGGCGACCATCACGACGCTGAGCCACAGGGTGATCGGCGGGACATTCAAGATCGGCTGGCGCGGCATGGCCTCTCGGGGCTCTCGTCTCGGTCCCGGCCTCATACAGGAGGCAGCCCGTCGCAGGAAGCCCGCGATGCCAATTGCCGCGCTTCCGGACGGGCTTCTTCGGCACTGCAACAGAGACATGGTGGACGAGAGGCCGCCCGACCGCGTATCAGAGGATCATTATGCCCGCCGCAAATGAAGAGACGGACGAACCTCCGTCTAGCGCCCGCCGATGATCGTCGAACTCGTCATCGTCGTGCTGCTGATTCTGCTCAACGCCTTTTTCGCGATGTCGGAACTGGCGCTGGTCTCCGCCCGCCGCGCCCGCCTGCAAGGCATGGCCGATGCCGGCCACCGCGGCGCCCGCGCCGCCCTCACCCTCGCCGAAGACCCCAGCCGCCTGCTGTCGACCGTGCAGGTCGGCATCACCCTGGTCGGCATCTTCGCCGGTGCCTTCGGCGGCGCCACCCTGTCGGTGCCGGTGCGCGAATGGCTGCAGACCCTGCCGGTGGTCGGGCCCTGGGCCGACGGGCTGTCCTTCGCCCTGGTGGTGTTCGCCATCACCTATTTCTCGCTGATCATCGGCGAGCTGGTGCCCAAGCGCATCGCGCTGAACCATGCCGAGACGATCGCGTCCCGCGTCGCCCGGCCGATGCAGCGCATCGCCATGGTCGGGGCGCCGGTGGTCTGGCTGCTGCAGCGTTCGACCGAGCTGGTGCTGCGCCTGCTCCGCATCTCCTCCGTCCCCAGCCAGACGGTGACGGAGGAGGAGGTGAAGTCGTTGATCGCCGAAGGCACCGAGGCCGGCGTCTTCGTCGAGGCCGAGCGCGAGATGATCGACGGCGTGCTGCGGCTGGCCGACCGGTCCGTGCGTTCGATCATGACGCCGCGGCATGAGATGGTGTGGATCGACCTGGAAGACAGCCTGGACGAGATCCGCAAGACCATCGCGTCCGGCGGCTGCAGCCGGTTCCCGGTGGCGCGCGGCACGCTCGACGAGGTCGAAGGCATGGTCCAGACCAAGGACATGCTCGACCGCCTGCTGCAGGGCGGGCCGCTCGACATCGCCGAAATCATGCGGCCGCCGCTGGTGGTCCCGGACGGCACGCCGGCCCTGAAGCTGCTGCAGACCTTCCGCAGTTCCTCCATCCACCTCGCCATCGTGGTCGACGAGTACGGCAGCGTCGAGGGGCTGGTGACGCCGAGCGACATCCTGTCGGCGATCGCGGGCGAGGTTGGCGACCTTAGCATCGACGCCGCCGGCTATTCGATCGTGCGGCGCGAGGATGGCAGCTGGCTGGTCGACGCCATGACCCCGATCGACGAGGTCGAGCGGCTGCTGCGCCTGCGCGGCCTGCGTTCGCCGGAGGACGACTACCACACCCTGGCCGGCTTCGTGCTCTGGCACCTCGGCCGCATGCCGAAGGTGGCGGAGAGCTTCATCGAGAACGGGGTGCGCTACGAGGTCATCGACATGGACGGCAACCGCATCGACAAGGTGCTGGTCCGGATCGACCAGACCGAGCCTTAGAAGGTCCCGAAAGCTGGTTGGCTAACTTGACCAACAGGGCCAAGTTGACTAACTTAGCTAGCCAGCCCGGAGGACCCGATGCAAGTGACCGTGCACGTCGCCAAAACCCATCTGTCCAAGCTTATCGAGGCGGCGTTGTCTGGCGAGGAGGTCGTCATCGCCAAGGGTCGCAAGCCCGTGGTCAAGCTGGTCGCGATACCGCAGACCAAGTTCAAGATCGGAATTCTCGAGGGACAGGTGGCCGGGCCGGCACCGGATTTCTTCGAGCCTCTGGACGAAAGCGATCTGGCGGCCTGGGAAGGCGGCAAATGAAGGCTGTCCTCCTCGACACCCACACCTGGGCCTGGACCTTGACGGAGGGCGACCGGCTCTCGGCCAAGGCCCGGGCGATGATCGAGCAGGCCCAGACGGTGTTGTTGAGCCCGATCTCGTTCTTCGAGATCGGGCAGAAGGTGCGGCTGGGGAAATGGCCGGCAATGGAACATCTCGTTTCCAGGCTGCCGGCGATCCTGGAAGAACAGGGTGGCGGCATCGTCGAGTTGACGCCGACCATCTGCCTGCATGCGGCCACCATGTCGTGGCCGCATCGCGATCCCTTCGACCGCCTGCTGGCCGCGAGCGCGATCCATCATGACGTGCCGCTGATTTCGGCTGACTCGGTGTTCGAGGGCATCGTCACCCGATTGTGGTGATCCCGGTCCGCCCGGTCAGTCGTGATAGACCAGCGACCGGCCGCCATCCATGGTCAGGATCGAGGCGGTGGTGAAGGCGGATTCGTCGGACGCCAGATAGACCGTGGCCCAGGCCACCTGCGCCGGCGTGCCGATGCGGCGCAGCGGGATCAGGTCTTCCACCGTCTTGGGCGCCGCCGCCGGGTCCGCCGCG
>NZ_JBYRFX010000773.1:0-11067 GCF_057815775.1 Inquilinus sp. | reverse complement strand
TCGGGGTCATGTCGCCGACCAGGAGATCGGCCTTGCCGGACAGCAGCGCCGGGATCAGCCCGTCCCAGTCGAAGTCCAGGAAGGTGACCTTCACCCCCATTTCCTTGCCCATCAGCTCGGCCAGCTCGACCGAGCTGCCGGTCCGCGCGCCGTTCTTGTCGACCATCGAATAGGGCGGGCCCTGGGTCTGCACCGCCACGCGCAGTTCACCGCGCGAAGTGATGTCGTCGAGCGTCCCCGCCCGCGCGCCGTCGATGCCGAGCATTGGCAGGAGTGCCAATCCTGCCACGAGCCATTTGCCGATTTTCATGCGTCGTTCCTCCTTGTCATGTCCGCCGCCCGTTTCGGGCTCTCCTTGGGGCACCGCCGCGGCCTTGCCGACCACGGCCGATCGCCTGAAGATTCGTGTCGCCTAAGGGTCCCAGGCCGTGGTGTCGGCCACCCGGATGCCGCGCTTGGCCAGCGCCGCCAGGAACGGGCCGTCCGGCACATGGGTCAGGGGGTTGAGCAGCCCCGTCGCCGTGATCTCGCCGCGCGCCAGCATCTGCGCCACGATGCTGGCCGGGCCGCCGACGCCGATGCTCATGCCGAACAGGCCCGAGGGGAGGTCGCGCTCGATCACGAGGTCCGAGGTCACCGTCTTGCCGCGGCCGCCCTGGACGCCACGGAAGACGTTGCGCATCACGCACAGGTCCTTCTCGGCCGCGCCGTATTGCAGCTGGGGGCCGAGCAGCCGGCCGAGGAATTCCCGCGGGCTGACATCGCCGGCCAGGCCCGGCACGGGCTCCTCCGAGAGGAAGCCGAGCTGCTTCAGCGGCGCCCAGAAGGCGGACCAGCCCGGCCAGCGCAGGGTGTAGCGGCCGGTGCGCAAGAGCGACCCGGCATTATCGAGCATCCGGGCATAATGGACCGCGTCGCCGTTCGGCAGCGCTTCAAGCGTGCCGAGCCCGGCCACCTCGATCTCATGGATGAAGCGGTTGTCGTGCTGCTGCGCGGCCGGGATCTCGACGCGCCGGCCGTCCTCGAGCAGGACCGAAGCGCGGTTCTGGCTCATCAGCACCATGTCGAAGTTCCAGCTGACCTTGTAGGACAGCGGCCCGGTCCGGGCCTTGGGCTCGGGGATGCCGCCGCAGTAGGAGTCGATCGCCGTCACGGTGTCGAACTGCCGTGCGGCGCGCTGGTACAGCACCAGGTCGATGCCGGGGTCGAGGCCGCATTCGGTCATCACGCCGATGCCCGCGGCCGCCGCGGCCGGCCCCAGGTCTTCGATCGACCTGGCATAGTTGGTGGTGACGATCGGCGTCCGCGTCTCGATCGCGGCCGCCACCGCGTCGCGCATCAGCGGCAGCGGCATCAGGTCGATGGCGACGTCCACATCCCGCATCACCGCCGCCAGGGCCGCACCCATCGGCCCTTCAGGCCTGACGAAGCGCACCCGGTCCGGATCGGCCAGGCCTGCGAGCCGGTCGAGCCCGCCGGGGGCTGTGTCGACGCAGACGACCTGCGCGACGCCGGCGCTGGCGGCCAGGTCGGCGATCGCCGCCCGCCCCTGCAGGCCCAGGCCGCCGAGCACGGCAACTTTCACGACATGGCCGATCCGCGCAGCTGCGCCTCGGGCTCGTCGGACCAGCATCCCTTGGGCAGGCCCACCCATTTGTTGCAGGACGCCATCACCACGAAGGTCTCGCTGCGCGAGATCTCACCGGGCTCGCCAACCTTGGGGATCAGTTCGCTGGTCACCCGGTAGAGGTCGGCGACGTCGTCGGCCACGACCACCTCGGCAATGATGTCGAAGCGGCCGGTGACGACCGAGGCGGAGGTGACGAAGGGCAGGTCGGCGATGCGCTGCGCGATCTCATGGATGCGGCCCCGTCCCAGCGTGTTGATGCCGATGATCGCGGAGATGAGCTCGGGCCGGGCCGACAGGTTCAGCAGCCCGACGATCTTGACCACGCCCCGATCCACCAGGTTGCGCAGGCGCGAACGCGCGGTCGGCGCCGACACGCCCATCTTCTCGGCCAGGCCACCGGCGCCGAGCTGTGCATCTTCGGACAGCAGCTTGACCAGCCGCCGGTCCGTCGGGTCGAGGCGTTCCCTCACGCACAGATCTTTCATTCTGGAAAAAAACTTGAGAGAAATTTCTCTCCTGAACAATCTATATGACTGAATTTTCCATTTAGCAAGGACACTGCCCACGGCGGCGGTCGGGTCGCGCTCTCCGACAGCCCCTGGCCGCCGCGGCCGTGCGCCATGCTCTATGTCCAGTCGGATCGGTATCGCCGGCTGTCGGTGCCAATGGCCGAACGCCGGCCCCGACCTGGAGTCCGAGCATCGCCGGATCATGGAGACGGTGCTGGCGGCCGACCTTGATTGTCGAGGGCCACAGCGGCCATTCCGTACGATATTGGCTGGGATAACGCTCATCGGCGATGCCGCGCATCCGAGCCCGCCTGATAGGGACGAAGCCAACGAGGGGAGGATCCGCCGCCGCATCCTGTTGCTTACTTGCCGCCGGTGACATCGAGGAATGTGCCGGTGGTGAAGGAAGCCTCGGCGCTTGCTAGCCATAGGATCGCCCGCGCAACCTCTTCAGGCTGACCGCCTCTCCCCATGGGGATCGAGTCCTTGACGCGATCAACCCGTCCCGGCTCTCCGCCGCTGGCATGCATTTCAGTGTAGATGTGCCCAGGGCGAATGCAGTTGACGCGTATCCCATCCCGCGCAACTTCTTTGGCGAAGCCGATAGTGAATGTCTCAAGGGCGCCCTTCGACGCGGCGTAATCGACATATTCATTTGGGCTGCCGAGCCGGGCCGATGCCGATGAGATGTTGATCACGGCGCCACCCCGCCCGTTGTGACGATAGGACATCCGCTTCACCGCTTGCTGTGCACAGAGGATAGGGCCGATCGAGTTGATCGCGAAGATACGCTGCAGCCGCTCGAATTCGAGATCCTCTAGCCGAGACTGTGGCGCAAGTACCGCGGCGTTGTTCACCAGGACATCGATCCGACCGAATTCCCGGTCGATCGCGGCGAATAATTGAGCGACCTGCCCTGGATCTGCGCTATCTGCCCGAACGGGTAAAGCCCGGCGCCCAACAGCTTCTACATCGGCCGCCACCGCAAGGGCGGCAGACTCGTTTGAGACGAAGCTGATCGCTACATCGTAGCCTTGTGCGGCAGCAAGCCGCGCAGTCGCAGCGCCTACGCCACGACCACCACCCGTTATCAGAATTAGCGGCGCTTGCGAGACAGTATCCATTTGGCGAGCCTTTGATGTGGCGGTGGGAAAATGGCTGGGACTGGAATTGTCCAGATCTCTGGGCTGAAGTGTTGCACCAGCCGGGCAGCGACTTTTTCTGGCGCCTGGCGCGTCGGGAAATGGCCGACGCCGGGCAGGACGATTCTCTCAAATGGCCCGGTGAACGTTTCTCCGACCTTCCGGCTCGTCAAAGGCGGATTGACCCCGTCGAGTTCGCCTTGGAAATAGATCGCTGGACGTGAGAGCGTGCCAGTCGCCTTTACCTTGTCGTCGAGCCATTTGCTGGTGGGATCGGGTTCGGCTTCATCCCAGCGAGATTGGTAGCTGTGCAGCGTCACATCGACCCAGTCGGGATTGTCGAATGAGGCTGCCACCTGATCGACCCGGAATGGACGCCACCCGTCAGCGTCTGAGCGAGGGGCGCAAACCCAGGGCCATGGGCACAATGAGTGCGGCTGTCGCCGCAGCGGCAAGGATGCCAATGGTTTGGTCGCTATGGTCGGCGATTGCGCCATAGACGACCGGCGCGAATCCCCCCGACCCAATGACGCCGGTGTAGAAAAGGGCGAAGGCCCGACCGGCGTCTCCGTTCGGGGCCAGTTCGGGCACCGTGCCATAGAGGACCGAGGAAGTGCCGTTCAGGACGATACCCAGCAATGGGAGAATGATCAGCATCGGCACGAGCGACGTAAATAGGGTCACGACGATCAGGAGCGCCGTTACGGTTTCGGTCGCCACGACACTACCGATGACGCCAAGATGCTTGCCGAGCCAGCTACAGGTTGCTTTGCCAAGTGCACCGCCGATGAAGAGCAGCGCGAGGCCAAAGCCGACATCGGCCGATGTCCCCCCGCGAGCGTGGATCAGAAACGGTAGAAACAGCAGGTAGCCCATCCGCGCCGCGGTATCGAAGGCGCCGATGGTGATGAGGAGAGTGAAGCCGAAGTGAGAGTCCCCACGAGCTACGGCATGTGACCGGGGTGAGGACGAGATCGCCTGTGGAGCCAACGCGAGCAGACCGAACGCGACCGCGAAACCGAGCGCTGCCATGAGACCGATCACGGGACGCCAGGCGAGGATCGGCAATAAAAGCGCTGCGGCTGCGGGAAGCATCGCTTTTCCGAGATCGCCTGAGAAATTATAGACGCCAAGCGCGCCCCGGGATCTCGGGGCGTAGGTGTCTGTGACGAGAAGCGAGCCACGGGGATGCTGGATGCTGGACCCCAATCCGGCCAGCACGAGACCGGCGCAGAGGCCGGCAAAGCCCAGCGGCGACGCCATGACGATGAAGCCCGTCGCGGCGACCATGGTGGATAAGACAAGCGCCGCACACGGTGAAAGCGCCCGCACCAGCTTAACGCCAGGCAATTGCAGACCGCCCATGGTTCCATAGTAGAGCGCGCGGACGAGAGCCAGCCCGGCATAAGAGAGGCCGAACTGCGCCTGCCAGACTGGCAGGAAGGCGTAGAGGCCATCCGTATAGCCATCATGAAGTGCGTGCGCGAGACAGGCGGCGATCAGATTGCGGCGCTTCGCAGGCGACGCGGGGGCTTGATGGGTGGCGTCCAATATCCCGTTTATCTGCATGGGGGACCTCCTTCACACACGACGCTAGACCTGTGAGTTTCAGAGGAATAGAGAGGAGTTAATCACCTTACTGGTCAGTTTTAATCACGATTCCGATGCGCCCTCTCCCACCACTGAACGCTTTGCGTGTGTTCGAAGTCGCGGCCCGGGCCGGCAGCTATGCCGAGGCGGCGACGGAGCTTGGCCTGACTCATGGTGCCGTGAGCCGGCAGATCGCTGCCCTGGAGGGCTGGCTCGGCCAACGTCTTTTCGCCCGCGCCGGCCGGCGCATGGTCGCAACGCCGATCGCCCGCGTCTTCGCCGCCGAGGTAAGCCTCTCCTTTGATCGAGTGATTGCGGCAGCCGAAGCCTGCGGCCGACCGGGTGCGCGGCGAATCCTGAGGGTGAGTGCCCCAACGACCTTCGCCATGCGCTGGCTGATCCCCCGTCTGGAGCGCTTCCACCAGGAAGAACCCGATACCGAGGTGGCGGTGACGACAGTCTCGACCGTGCATGAGGAACTTCGTGGCGGATTTGATGTCGCGATCCGGCGGGGTGTGATCAGCGAAAACGCTTGGCCTCGTTACCGCGCGGTCCCGGTGCTGGAGGATGTCGACACCCTGATAATGAGCCCGGCGCTGTTCGCCCGACACCCGATCCGCGCGGCGTCAGATGTCGAACGGCATGTGCTGCTGGCCAGTGAAACGCGACCCGGCGAATGGGTCGATTGGTTGGAAACAGCTGGCCTATCGCATCTCGCGGGCAGGCCGCGGCGGATTTTCGATCACTTCTTTGTCACGCGACAGGCCGTCGAGGACGGCCTTGGCATCGGCATTGGCCCCTTGCCGCTTCTGAAAATCGACGTCCTATCCGGCCGGATCGTGACGCCACTGCCAGAGATCCGAGTTCGCCGTACCGGTTATGTGGCGTTGATGGCTCTCGATGCTGAGAGGGCAGGACCGCTCACCACCTTCGTCACTTGGTTGGCAGCGGAACAGGGCCGCGCCCGATAGGTAAGGACTGCCTCCCGCTGTAGTCCGGAGCTTCAGCCGATCCCGATTTCCGTACAGGAAATCCCCTAGGAGACGCCGCAGATGTTCATGCTGTGGAACGGCTTGGCGCGGTCAGCACCAGGAGAAGACGTCCGCCATCGCGGCCGCCGCGTTGTGACGCAGGGCAACGAATCCCGAAACCGAAGCCGGGGCAATGCCTTGGTTCGGTTCAGCCCCTAGCCTGAGACCGACCGGCTCACAGCATCGGCCTCCGCCGAATAGGGCAGCGGCTCGCGGCCGGTGAAGAAGGCCCAGAAGCTTTCGTAGACCAGGTCCGGCCGGTGTTCCGCGGGATAATGCCCGGTCGGGATCGCCCAGCCCCTGAGATCCGGCGCCCAGGGCAACCAGGCCTCGATCGGCTTGAGATGGCGCCCGACATGGCTGTTGCTGCCCCACAGCACCATGACCGGGCATTCGATCTGCCGCTTGCCGAAATCGGCCGTGTCCATGGCCAGGTCGAGCGTCACGGTCGCCCGGTAATCCTCGCAAACGGCATGAATCTGCTCCGTCGTGGTGCAGCGGGCATATTCCTTGAAGGCTTCGGGCGTGAAGATCTGCAGGCCGACACCCTTCTTGTTGAGCTTGTACTGGATGTAATAGTCGAGATCGGCACAGATCAGCTTCTCCGGGAACGGCGCCTTCTGCGCCATGAAGAACCAGTGATAGCTTTCCAGCCCCCATCCGAGCGTGACGTTGGTCAGCAGATGATGGGTCGGGATGATGTCGAGCGCGCAGAACCGGCTGACCCGGTCCGGTCGGTCCAGCGCCATGCGGAAACCGACGCGCGCGCCCCGGTCATGGCCGGCGAGGGCGAAGCGGTCGAAGCCGAGTTCGCTCATCACCTCGAACGCGTCCTCGCCCATCGCCCGGAAGCTGTAGGCGGCATGGTCCGGGCCGCCATCGGGCTTCGAACTGTCGCCATAGCCGCGCAGGTCGATCGCCACCACCGTGAAGGTCTTGGCGAGCGTGGGGGCGATGCAGTGCCAGCTGACATGGGTCAGCGGGTTGCCGTGGATCAGCAGCAGCGGCGGGCCGTTGCCCGCGACGGCGACATTGATCTCGGCGCCCTTCGTCCGGATCCGTCGATAGGTGAAGCCCTCCATCAGCGATGTGTGGGCTGTTGCCAGGGGCGGCATCCGGGCGCCGGCTGCCGGTGAGGTCTGGTCGACCATATCGTTCCTCCCGCGAATGGTGCCGTACCCTTTGCCGAGAATTGCATACTGTCAACAATTTTCAGTTGACTTTATTTCGAGCCGGCGCACGATCGGGCCAACGGTCACAGGGAGCGACACCATCTCGTCATGCGGGACTGTCGGCCTCCGCCCGAGCCGAAGGGTTCACCATGACAGACACATCCGACCTTGCCCCGCGCCCCCGCCTGGCCCTGCTGATGGGGGACATGACCGGCATCGGCCCCGAGCTGGTGGCGCGCGTCGTGTCCGACGGCAGGCTGGACGACGCCGCCCGCATCGTCGTCTTCGGCGACCGCCGTGTGCTTGACATGGGGGCCCGCGACGCCGGCGTCGAGCTGTCCATTAGGCCCGTCGTGGACACACAGAAAATCGACTGGGACAGCCCCGGCGTGCCGCTGATCGACCTCGGCAACATCGACCCCGCCGCGTTTCCGCGCGCCGCGGTCTCGGCGGAGTCGGGCCGGCTGACCGGCGACACGTTGGCCGCTGCGGTGCAGCTGGCGCTGAAGGGCGGGCTGGACGCGATCACCTTCGCCCCCCTGAACAAGGCCGCCCTGCATGCCGGCGGATGGCGCTTCCTCGACGAGCACAAGCTGTTCGCCCATCTGCTGGGCCACAAGGGCTATTTCTCGGAGATGAACGTGCTGGACGGCCAGTGGATGTCGCGCGTCACCTCGCACGTGCCGCTGCGCGTGGCGGTGGAGCAGATCAACCACACCAGCATCATCCAGGCGATCGAGCTGGTCGACACCACCATGCGGCGCGCCGGGATCGAGAAGCCCCGCATCGCCGTGGCGGCCCTGAACCCCCATGCCGGCGAGAACGGCCTGTTCGGACGGGACGAGATCGACGTGATCGCCCCGGCCGTCCGCGCCGCCGCGGCGACGGGCATCGACTGCAAGGGGCCCTTCCCGTCCGACACCGTCTATATCAAGGCCTTCGCCGGCGAGTATGACAGCGTGGTCGCGATGTATCACGACCAGGGCCAGATCGCGACCAAGCTGCGCGGCTTCAGCCGTGGCGTGACGGTGACCGCGGGCCTCGACACGGTGTTCACCACGCCGGCACACGGCACCGCCTTCGACATCGTCGGCCAGGGCGTCGCCACCACCGGCGCGCTGGAGGCCGCCGTCCGGCTGGCGGCGCAGCTGGCCCGGCGGAAAGGGCTGCACCGGGCCGAAACCGCGGCCTGAGGCTTGGGCCGATCCGGACAGAATGTCACTGCCCCGGCGCCTTGATGGCAGCCGCCGGCAATCCATTGTTCTCGTCGCCTGCCTGGGGCGGCGTCGGTCCTTGGCACCGACCGTCGCAGGCCGGTTTTCCGATTGACATCATCAGTAAACTGTTAACAATCTTCAAAAAACAAAACGTCCTCATGCACACGCATGCGGCCTGCGAAATGGCCGGGGAGGATTCATGTCGTTCGTCGAACTCGACAGCCTGACGAAGCGCTACGGCGACCTGACCGTCGTCAATGGGGTCGATCTCGCCATCGAAAAGGGAAAGCTGGTCTGCCTGCTCGGCCCGTCCGGCTGCGGCAAGACCACGACGCTGCGGCTGGTCGCGGGGTTCGTCGAACCCTCCGGCGGGCAGATCCGGGTCGGTGGCCGCGTCATCTCGTCCTCGACCCGCAGCGAGCCGCCCGAGGCCCGCAACATGTCGATGATCTTCCAGAGCTACGCGCTGTGGCCCCACATGACCGTGTTCGAGAACGTCGCCTACGGCCTGCGGCTGCGGCGCGCGAGCAAGGCCGATATCCAGGCGCGGACCACCCGCATCCTGCAGGCGACCAAGCTGGACATGCTGGCGGAACGCTATCCCGGCGAACTGTCCGGCGGGCAGCAGCAGCGCGTGTCGCTGGCCCGGGCGCTGGTGGTCGAACCCGAGACGCTGCTGCTCGACGAGCCGCTGTCCAACCTGGACGCCAATCTGCGTGAGGAGATGCGGTTCGAGATCCGCCGCCTGCACGACGAGTTCCGCTACACCACGGTCTATGTGACCCACGACCAGACCGAGGCGATGACCGCCGCGGACATCATCGTGGTGATGAACCAGGGCCATGTCGAACAGGCCGGTTCGCCGGAAGACATCTACGAACGGCCGCGATCGGAATTCGTGGCGCAGTTCATCGGCGGCACCAACGTCTTCAAGGGCCGGCGGGTCGGCGACGATGCCGTGGAATGCGGCGGCGGGCTGACCTTGCGCTGCGGCAGCGGCGATTTCGCCGCGGACGGCACGGCGGCCGTCTCGGTTCGGCACCACGACATCCGGCTCGCGAATGAGCGGCCGGGCGGCGAGGCCGGCAACTGGGCGTCCGGCAAGGTGATGCGCCAGGTCTATCTGGGCTCGCACCGCGACTACCTTCTCAACCTGTCGGACGGCACCGTGGTGCGGGCGATCGCCCCTGTCGGCGTCGCCATTCCGGAAAATCAGGAGGTCTGGCTTCACTGCCCGCCCGAGCGGTGCAGGGCGCTGGCCCATTAACCAGGGAGGAAAAAACATGTCGAACGCAAGACTTGCGGCTGTTGCCCTGATCTCGGTCCTGGGCTGGGGCCAGGCAGGATGGGCGGCGGCGCCGGAGCCCTATCAGGTGACGCCCGACCTCATCGCCGCGGCCACCAAGGAAGGCACCGTCGTCTACTACACCTCGACCGACGTGCAGGTGGCCGAGAAGCTGGGCGCCGCCTTCGAGGCCAAGTATCCCGGCCTGAAGGTCCAGGTCGAGCGCGCCGGGTCCGAACGGGTGTACCAGCGCATCGGCCAGGAATATTCGAGCGGCATCCACAATGCCGACGTGATCGAGACCTCGGATGCCTCCAACTTCCTGACCTTCAAGGAGCAGAGCTGGCTGACCCCGGCGGTGCCGGCGGATGTGGCCAAGTACTGGACCGATGAAGACCGGGACCCGGACGGCCAGTACGCCGCCTTCCGCGCCACGCTGACGGTGATCGCCTACCGCACCGACATGGTGAAGCCGGAGGATGTGCCGAAGACCTGGACCGACCTGCTCGACCCCAAATACAAGGGCAAGATGGTCAAGTCGCATCCGGGATACAGCGGCAACGTCATGACCGCGACCTATGCGCTGAGCCAGCTTCTCGGCTTCGACTACTTCGAGAAACTGGGCAAACAGGATGTGATGCAGGTCCAGTCCTCGACCGAGCCGCCGAAGGTGCTGGCCCAGGGCGAGCGGCCGATCGAGGCGGATGGCAACGAGTACAACGTCTTCATCCTCCAGGACCGCGGCGTGCCGATCAAACCGGTCTATCCGCCTGAAGGCACATCCATCGCCTATGGCAATGCGGCGATCCTGGCCTATGCGCCCCATCCGAACGCGGCGAAGCTGTTCTATGCGTTCATGTTCTCGCAGGAGGCGCAGCAGTTGAACGTCGATGTCGGCGGCCTCCGGTCGGTTCGCCCCGATGTCAAGGAAGAGGCCAGCCGCACGCCGCTGTCGCAGATCAAGGTCATCGAGTCCAACCCGTCGGATGTCCGCGATGCCATCGAGGATATCAAGCAGAAGTATGAAGAGTACTTCGGCACGTAAGGTTATCTGAAGAGCTTCGACGACAGGGACCATTTTTCACTGTCATCCTCGGGCTTGACCCGAGGATCCAGGGGCGGCCGGAGCTGTTCTCGATGCCCCCTGGATTGCCGGGTCAAGCCCGGCAATGACAGCGGGAGAGGGATCGGCCCCGGCATGGCCTGACCCCTCATCCCATTAGCCCCGTGAATCGCGCCAGAGGTGACAAGGTGACCAGCGCAGCCCTGCCCGCCGAGTCCGCCCGCAGCCGGCGCCCCCGCCGCTTCGACCTGTCGATGCCGCTCTTCGTGCTGCTGGCCGTGGTCCTGTGCGTGCTGGTGCTGTTCCCGCTGTTCTGGCTGGGCTATTACGCCGTCACCGACAAATCAGGGTCGCCGACCCTGGCGAATTTCGGCCGCCTGCTGTCCGATGCCACCATTCACCGCGCCTTCCTGATCGCGATGGCGATG
>NZ_JBYRFX010000772.1:0-1805 GCF_057815775.1 Inquilinus sp. | reverse complement strand
GACCATCGCCTCGTCGCCCTTCATCGCCAGGGCGGTCACCGCGATCACCGGGATCGGCGCCAGCGCCTCATCCGCCTTCAGCCATTTCGTCACCTCCAGCCCCGAGATCTCCGGCAGCTGGATGTCGAGCAGGATCAGGTCAGGCCGGTGGGCCCGCGCCAGTCGCATCGCCTCGGCGGCGTTGTCGGTGCCGATCGTGGCGTAGCCGTTGGCCTCGAGCACATCGACGAACAGCTTCCGGTTCAGCTCGTTGTCCTCGACGATCAGCACCGTCTTCGCCATGGCTCGAGTCCCCCCGCGCCGCTTCCGGCGGCGCCCCGCGACCAGGATCGGCCCCCGCATCATGCGTTGTAAAGGCCGTGCGGATACAACCGCAGATGAGCCTTCCATCGGCACCGCAGCCGCCTTTCCAGCACCGCTGACGGCCGGGTACAAAAGGAGTACGATGCGCGCCATGAGCGAACCGTCCGGGCGCCTTGGCGTTCCCCTCCATGCCTCCACGGCCACAGCAGGCTGACCTGCTGCCCGGCCTGTGCCGGGACTGCGGCGCGCATCCGCCGCCGGGCGCGTGGCGCTGCGCCAAATGCGGGTCGCCGCGGCTGATCCGCCATGCCGAGCTGCACAGCCTGACCATCGCCCATCTCGACTGCGACGCCTTCTACGCCACGGTGGAGAAGCGCGACCGGCCGGAGCTGGCGGCCAAGCCCGTGATCGTCGGCGGCGGCACCCGCGGCGTGGTCTCGGCCGCCTGCTATGTCGCCCGGCTGTACGGCGTGCGGTCGGCCATGCCGATGTTCAAGGCGCTGGAGGCCTGCCCCGACGCCGTGGTGCTGCGGCCGGACATGGCGAAATACGCCGCGGTCAGCCGCCTGATCCGGGCCGTGTTCCTGGCCGCCACGCCGAAGGTCGAGCCGCTGTCGCTGGACGAGGCCTTCCTCGACCTGTCCGGCACCCAGGCGCTGCACGGCCGCAGCCCGGCCGAGACCTGCGCCGCGATCGCCCGCGAGGTCGAGCGCGAGATCGGCGTCACCCTGTCGATCGGCTTGGCGCCAAACAAGATGCTGGCCAAGATCGCGTCCGATTTGGACAAGCCGCGCGGCTTCGCCGTGATCGGCCGGGCCGGGGCGATGGCGTTCCTGGCCGACAAGCCGGTCGGCATCATCCCCGGCGTCGGCAAGGTGATGCGCGAGAAGCTGTTCAGCGAAGGCATCCGCAGCGTCGGCGACCTGCGGCGGCTGGACGAAAGCGCCCTGGTCCGCCGCTTCGGCGTGTTCGGCCGGCGCCTGTACCGCTATGCCCGCGGCGAGGACCAGCGCCCGGTCGACCCGGATGGCGAGACCAAGAGCATCTCGGCCGAGACCACCTTCAGCATCGACATCCCGAACCCGCAGACCCTCCAGCGCGAGCTGTGGCCGCTGTGCGAGACGGTGGCCGCCCGGCTGAAGAAGCAGGACCTGGCCGGCGGCACCGTGGTGCTGAAGCTGAAGACCGCGAGCTTCCGCCAGCTGACCCGCAGCCACCGGCTGGCCGACCCGACGCAGCTGGCGGAGACGATCTGGCGCATCGCCGTGCCGATGATCGATCAGGTCGCCACCGGCGAGGCGTTCCGGCTGATCGGCATCGGCTGCACCGATCTGGTCGAGGGCCGGCTGGCCGACCCGCCCGACCTGCTCGACCCCGCCCCGGCCAAGCGCCGGGCGGTGGAGGAAACCATCGACGCGATGCGGCAGAAGCTGGGCCCGGACGCCATCGCCAAGGGCCGATCCGGCCTGCCACGGCGGACGGGCTGAGCCCGCCGCCCATTC
>NZ_JBYRFX010000771.1:0-7775 GCF_057815775.1 Inquilinus sp. | reverse complement strand
CGGAGTGATCGGCCTCTGAACCCGAAGCGTCATCCCCGCGAAAGCGGGGATCTCGCGACAGACCCGAACAGGAACCCGAAGAGATTCCCGCTTTCGCGGGAATGACGATCGGAGGGGTTTTCCCCTCCCCTCACAACAGGGACCGCATCACGTGGATTTCCTCGTCGCCCAGTTCCTGACCGGCCTTGCCAGCGCCGCTTCGCTGTTCCTGGTGGCGTCGGGCCTGTCGATCATCTTCGGCGTGACGCGGATCGTGAACTTCGCGCATGGCGCCTTCTACATGCTGGGCGCCTACCTGGCCTACACCCTGACCGAGCGGCTGTCGGGCGCGGTCGGCTTCTGGGCCGCGCTGGTGCTGGCCGCCCTGGCCGTGGCGGTGCTGGGTGCGCTGCTGGAGATCGTGCTGCTGCGCCGGATCTATAAGGCGCCGGAGCTGTTCCAGCTGCTGGCCACCTTCGGCGTCACCCTGATGGTCGAGGATCTGGTGATCCTGATCTGGGGGCCGGAAGACCTGGTCGGCCGCCGTGCGCCGGGGCTGAAGGGGGCGGTCCAGTTCCTGGGCCAGCCGCTGCCGCTGTACGATTTGTTCCTGATCGTCCTCGGCCCCGTCGTGCTGGGCCTGCTGTGGCTGTTGTTCCGGCGCACCCGCTGGGGCGTGCTGGTGCGAGCCGCGACCCAGGACCGCGACATGGTCGCCGCCCTGGGCGTGAATCAGAAATGGCTGTTCACCAGCGTCTTCGCGCTGGGCGTGTTCCTGGCCGGGCTGGGCGGCGCCCTGCAGATCCCGCGCGACGCGGTCAGCCACGGCATGGATCTGCGCGTCATCGTCGAGGTCTTCGTCGTCGTGGTGATCGGCGGCCTGGGCAGCGTGCCCGGCGCCTTCATCGCCGCGGTGCTGGTGTCGGAGCTGAACGCCTTCGGCATCCTGGTCTTCCCCACCATCTCGCTGGTGCTGGTGTTCCTGGTGATGGCCTGCGTGCTGGTGGTGCGGCCCTGGGGCCTCTTGGGCAAGCCCGAGGCCGCGTCCCGGCCCAGCGTCGCCATCGGCATCCGGCCGTGGCGGCCCTTCGGCACCACCGAGCGCCTGCTGCTGCTGGCCGTGCTGGCCCTGGCGGTGCTGCTGCCCAGCGTCGCCGGCGCCTACACCCTGACGGTGGCGACCGAGATCGCGATCTTCGCCCTGTTCGCCGCCAGCCTGCAGTTCCTGATGACGACAGGCGGCCTCGCCTCCTTCGGCCATGCGGCCTATTTCGGCCTCGGCACCTATGGCGCCGCCTTCGCGGTCAAGGCGCTGGGCCTGCCGATGGCGGCGGCGCTGCTGGCTGGGCCGCTGTTCGGCCTGGCCGGGGCGATGCTGTTCGGCTTGTTCTGCGTGCGGCTGTCCGGCGTCTATTTCGCCATGCTGACCCTGGCCTTCGCCCAGATCGCCTGGTCGGTGGCGACGCAATGGACCGAGGTGACCGGCGGCGACAACGGCATGCTGGGGATCTGGCCGGCCGCCTGGGCTTCCAGCCCCGCCGCCTTCTACTGGCTGGCGCTGGTGGTGGCCGCCGCCGGCATCGCCCTCCTGCGCATCCTGACCTTCTCCTCCTTCGGCTATGCCCTGCGCGGGGTGCGGGATTCGCCGCAGCGGGCGGAGGCGATCGGCATCGGCCGGCCGCGGGTGCAATGGATGGCCTTCGTCATCGCCGGCACCATGGCCGGGCTGGCCGGGGCGATGTTCGCCTTCCTCAAGGGCAGCGTCTTCCCCGACAATCTCGGCATCCCGGTGTCGATCGACGGGCTGGTGATGGTGCTGCTGGGCGGCATCGAGACCGCGTCGGGCGCCGTGGTCGGCGCCATCGTCTACAAGGCGCTGTCGATCTGGCTGGTCAGCCAGACCGACCTGTCGAAGCTGGTGCTGGGCGGCATCATCGTGCTGCTGGTCGTGGCCTTTCCCAAGGGGCTGGTCGGCTTCGTCGGCGAGATCCGCGGCCGCTTCCGGAAGGCTGAAAAGCCGTCACCGACCGCATCCAGCCTGGAGGCCGCCGAATGAGTGCCCCCCTGCTGCAGGTCGAGCGCTTGGCCAAATCCTATGCCGGGGTGCAGGCGGTGCGCGGCGTCGATTTCGCGCTGCAGGCCGGTGAGATCCTGGCCCTGATCGGCCCGAACGGCGCCGGCAAGAGCACCTGCTTCAACATGCTGAACGGCCAGATCCGGCCGGATGGCGGCCGCGTGCGGCTGAATGGGCGCGACATCACCGGGATGGCGCCGCGCCGGGTCTGGCGCCTGGGCGTCGGCCGCACCTTCCAGATCGCCGCCACCTTCGGCTCGATGACAGTGCGCGAAAACGTGCAGATGGCCCTGCTGTCGCACCGCCCCGTCGCCGGGCTGGGCTTCGCCGGGCGGGCCCATCGCGGCGAGGCCGATGCGCTGCTCGACCTCGTCGGGCTGGGCGAAGCGGCGGAGCGGGCCTGCGGCGAGCTGGCCTATGGCGACGTCAAGCGGCTGGAGCTGTCGATCGCCCTGGCCAACGCGCCGAAGCTGCTGCTGATGGACGAGCCGACCGCCGGCATGGCGCCGAAGGAGCGGGTCGAGCTGATGCGCCTGACCGCCCGGATCGCCAAGGAGCGGCAGATCGGCGTGCTGTTCACCGAGCACGACATGGATGTGGTGTTCGAGCATGCCGACCGGATCATGGTGCTGAACCGCGGCGCGCTGATCGCCGAGGGCCCGCCCGACGCGGTGCGCCGCGACCCGCAGGTGCGCGCCGTCTATCTCGGCGACGGCCTGGTCTACGACGCCAAGCACCGGGAGGAGGTTTCCGCATGATGCTCACGGTCTCCGGCCTCAACGCCCATTACGGCCCGGCCCATATCCTGTTCGATGTCGGCTTCGAGGTCGGGGCCGGCGAGGTCGTTGCCTTCCTCGGCCGCAACGGCGCCGGCAAGTCGACCACCTTCCGCTCGCTGGTCGGGCTGGTGCCGCGGCGCGAGGGCCGCATCCAGTTCGGCGGGGTCGACATCTCGACCCGCGCCACGCATGACATCGCCCGCGCCGGGCTGGGCTATGTGCCGGAGGACCGGCGGATCTTCACCGACCTGACGGTGGTGGAGAACCTGTCGGTCGGCCGCCAGCCGGTCCGACCGGGCGCACCGAGCTGGACGCCGGAGCGGCTATACGCCCTGTTCCCCAACCTGGCCGAGATGCGCCACCGCGCCGGCGGCCGGATGAGCGGCGGCGAGCAGCAGATGCTGACCATCGCCCGCACCCTGATGGGCAACCCGTCGCTGGTGCTGCTGGACGAGCCGTCGGAAGGGCTGGCGCCGAAGATCGTCGAGCAGATGGCCGATGCCATCCTGGAGATGAAGCGCGAGGGCTTGAGCGTGCTGCTGTCCGAGCAGAACCTGCACTTCGCCCGGCTGATCTCCGACCGCGCCTACATCATCGAAAGCGGCCGCATCCGCTTCGGCGGCACGATGGCGGAGCTGGAAGCGAAGCCGGAGATCCGCGACGCCTATCTCGCGGTGTGATACCAAGCGGGAATGACCATGTCCGCCGCAGAGACGCGCGCCCCAAAGGCCCCGAAACCCTATCACCTGGACGAGCAGATCGGCTTCATCCTGCGCCAGGTCAGCCAGCGCCACGCCGCGCTGTTTTCCGCCGGGATCGGCGACGACCTGACCGCCACGCAATGGGCGGTGCTGGCCAAGCTGCAGGAGCGCGGCCCCTGTTCGCAGAACCGGCTGGGCCGGCGCACCGCCATGGATGCGGCGACGATCAAGGGCGTGGTCGACCGGCTGGGCAAGCGCGGCCTGATCGAGACCCGCCCGGACCCGGAGGATGGCCGCCGGCTGGAGGTCGCCCTGACCGCGGCCGGCCATGCCGTGGCCGACCGCATCGCCGCGAACGCCCACCGCATCACCGAAGAAACGCTGGCACCGCTGACCGACGCCGAGCAGGCCACCCTGATCGCCCTGCTGCGCAAGCTGAGCTGACGGCGGGGCCGCCGGCGCGGCACGGGCCCGACCGCGGCCCGCTTACAAGGCGAAATCCGCCGCGACCAGGGTGATGCTGCCGCTCAGGCTGAGGCTGAAATCGGCCACGCCGTCACCGTTCACATCCGCCGTCACCGTGGTCGAACCGCCGGAGATGCTTTCCCGCAGTTCGCCGGCATGGTGCCCGAAAGCGGCACCGCCGATGAAGTGGAAGGCCTGATCGCCGGCCACGGTGCTGTTCGCATCGATCAGGTGCAGGTCGATCCTGTCGCCCTGGGCGTGGCTGAAATCGGTGATCCGGTCGGCATTGGCGCCGACCGCGCTGTGGCTCAACGCCGAGAAGACGAAGAGATCCGCACCGGCCAGGCCGGTGAGGACATCCCGGCCGGCCCAGCCGTTCAGCACATTGGCCAGGATGTTGCCGGTGATGGTGTCGGCGCCCTGGCTGCCATTGACGTTCTCGATGCCGGTGTAGGTGTCGCCCTGGGCGTCGCCGCCGCTGCCGGCCCGGGTGTTCAGATTGACGGTCACACCGGTCGCGCTGGTGGTGTAGCTCACCGTGTCGATGCCGGCGCCGCCGTCCAGATGGTCGGCGCCGGCCCCGCCCCGAAGCACGTCGTTGCCGGCGTTGCCGAACAGGGCATTGGCCAGGCCATTGCCCGTGAGCGCGTCCGATTGATCGGAGCCCTCGAGATTCTCGATGCCGATATAAGTATCGCCCTGGGCGTCGCCGCCGCTCCCCGCCTGGCCGCTCAAGCTGACCGTCACCCCAGCCGGGCTATAGGAGAAGGTGACCGTGTCGATGCCGTCGCCGCCATCGAGGATGTCGGCCCCGGCCCCGCCGTCGAGGCTGTCGGTTCCGGCTCCCCCGTGGAGCACGTCGTTGCCGGGACCGCCATCGAGCGCATCGTCGCCGGCATCTCCAGACAGCGTGTCGTTGCCGAGAAGGCCGAGCAGCGAGTCATTGCCGTCGAGACCGGAGAGCCGGTCGTCGCCGCCGGTTGCTGCAAACGGAAACTCGCCATACAGGACATTGTCCGCAGCCGAGCCGGTCAGCACATCCGCGAAGAACGACCCCATGATGTCCTCGACATCCGGGCCGACCAGGTCGCCTTCGGCTTCTCCGCCGCTGCCATAGGCGCCGATCGTCACGGTCACGCCGGCGGTGCTGTTCAAGTAGACGGCGAGATCATGGGCGCCGGCGCCGCCGATCAGGGTGTCCGGCCCGGCCCCGCCTTCCAGCAGATCGTCGCCGTCGCCACCGCGCAGGAGGTCCTCGCCACCGCCGCCGTACAGGCTGTCGGCGCCAACGTCGCCATAGAGCCGGTCGAAGCCGCCGCCGCCATAGAGCGAGTCGTCGCCGCCGAGGCCATACAGCACGTCATCGCCGGCAAAGCCGCTCGTGGGGTCGGCTTCGCCCTTGAGAACGTTGTTCCCATCGGACCCGAACAGCGTGTCGCCAAACTGGGTGCCGGTGAGATTCTCGACATCCAGCCCGATCGCGTCGGCATAGCCCGCCCCCCCACCGATCGATTCGCCGATGCTGGCGAACACGCCCCCGGCGAGCAGGTCGGCCTGGCTGTAGTCGACGGTATCGTTGCCATCCCCGCCGGAGAAATCGTTGTGGCCGTAGCGGGCGTACAGGATGTCGTTGCCGGCTTCCCCGTAGAGAGTGTCATAGCCGGCGGCGTGCAGCGTGTCATCGCCACCCCGGCCATAGATGTTGTCGGAGACGAGGATGGGATCGCCCGTGGTGGGGTCGAATGCGGTCGGCGTTCCAGACAGGTCGTTGGCATTGTCGTCGCCGATGAAGGTCGCCATGGGAAGCTGCCCTGCGTGGCCGCCGATGTCTGGTGATCGGCTGTGGGCGCATCCTATCGTCCGGCAGGCCGCGGCGCGTCATTCGAACGGATGACGCGCCGTCGTTCCAGCGGCTTCAGCACGGGGTGCCGCGGCGTGCCGGTCAGCCCGGCAGCACGGCCGGCGCGGTGTAATCGGCGTCGGCGACCTGGTGCAGCCAGACCGTCCCCGGCCCCTCGGTCTCCCACATCGCGAGATGGGAGAACACCTGGTCGGGGGCGGCGCCGTGCCAGTGCACCACGTCGGGCGGGATCACCACGGTATCGCCGGGATGCAGCAGGATCGGCGCCTCGCCCTCCTTCTGCACCCGGCCGACGCCCGACGTGACGTAGAGGATCTGCCCGATCGGATGGGTGTGCCAGTTGGTCCGCGCGCCCGGGCTGAAGGTCACCAGCGACGCGTTCAGCCGCGAGGGCCCGTCGGCGACCACGACCTCGTTCATCCACACCGTGCCGGTGAAGTAGTCGGCCCGCGCCGGCTTGCTCTGCCGCGCCGCGGCCTTGATCACCTTCATCACTTCTCCTCCGCATCTGGGTCCGACGATCGACGGCGCCGCCGCCGGTGCTCCGGCCGGAGACGCCGGACACGGGATGATAGGCCAGTTGCCGCGGCCGATGGGGTGCGATCGATACCGCCGCGAGCAAAGGCCGCAAGCGGATTCGCCAAGACTGGGCCGTCAAGCCTTCGACGGCCTGGAACCGTCTTCATTTATGATTATATTGAAGACGCACCCAGGCAGGATTGCGCCATGTCCAGCACCACGACGATGACGGTCCGCCTCAGTGGAACCCTGAGGGACTTCGTGGCCGCCAATGTCGGCGAGAACGGGTCCTACGAGAACGTCAGCGAGTACATCCGGGACCTGATCCGCCGCGACAAGGAGCGGGCGGAGAAGGAGGCTTTCGACCGGTTGAAGACCGAGCTTCGCCACGCCTTCGCGGCACCAGAGTCATCCTATATGCCGCTGACCGCGGCCGAGGTCATCGCGCGCAACCGGACCTGACGGGATGGCAGCCGTCCGTATCCAGGAGGCGGCGTCCCATCGTGTCGACGAGATCTATCGCCACACGCGGGACCGCTGTGGAACCGCGCAGGCTGATCGCTACATCGTCGGTCTGTTCCAAGCTTTCAACGCGATCGAAGCGCATGGGGTGATGTCGCGCCCCGTCCCGGCTGCCTTCGGCGTCGAGGGTTACGTCTTCCAGTACGAACGGCACTTCGTCTATTGGCGCAGGCTGTCGAACGGCGATATCGGCATCGTGACGATCCTGCATGAGCGGATGCACCAGATCGACCGCTTCCGCGAGGATCTCGAGGCATAGGATCGGGCGAGCCCACAAGGGCTCGCCATGCCCTGCCTAGCCCCTCACCACCACCGGCACCCGGGTCGCCGGCGGGGTGTTGCGGCTGCGCTGGCTGCGCACCACGCCGTCGATCACGGTCATGCCGACGCCCGGCAGGTCGCCCAGCTGCACGCTCTCCAGCATCGACGTGCCGGCGGAATGCTGCGCCGTGTCCAGGAACACGAAATCGGCCGACCAGCCGGTCTCGATGATGCCGGCGTCGAGCTTGCGCATCCGCGCGGTGTTGCCGGTGGCGAAGCAGAAGGCGGTTTCGGCCGAGACCTCGCCCAGCGACGACAGCATCGCCACCATGCGCAGGATGCCCAGCGGCTGGACACCGGAGCCGGCCGGCGCGTCGGTGCCGAGGATGACGCGGTCGAGCTGCCCCATCTCCTTCGCCGTGCGCATGGTGAACAGCGCCGCCCGCTCATTGCCGTTGTGCACCAGCTCCAGCCCGCGCTTGCAGCCCTCGCAGATGCAGCGGATCTGGCTGTCCGGCAGGGCGGTGTGGCCGCCATTGATGTGGCCGACGACATCGGCGTCGGTCTCCAGCACCACATCCTTGTCGATCAGGCCGGAGCCGGGGATCGACGGG
>NZ_JBYRFX010000770.1:0-18284 GCF_057815775.1 Inquilinus sp. | reverse complement strand
ATGCTGTACTTCGACCCCGACGTCATCGCGGCGGCCGTCGACGACATCACCGACGGGCGGACGGGATATCGCGAATTCTCCCACCCGGTGATGAGCGACGCCGGCCTGGCCGACCGCTTCCTCCGGTTGTTCTCCGCCGTGACCGCGGACGAAGCGCCGGCCGGGATCCGGCAGGAAGAACGGCTTCTGCTGCTGCTGGCCGATGGCCTGTGCGAACAGGGCGCTGTCGCTGGTCAGCCGTCGATTCCCCGGTCCATTTCCCGTGCCCGCAGCCTGATAGATGACGATCCGGCGGCGCCGATCTCGCTGTCCGACCTGGCGCGCGAGAGTGGCTTGAGTCGGTTCCAGGTGGTCAGGGGCTTCAGCCGGGCCATGGGGCTGACCCCGCACGCCTATCTCGTCCAGCGCCGCATCCATGCCGCGCGGCGCCTGATCGGGCAGGGCGTCACCCTGGCGGAGGCCGCCGCCGCCAGCGGCTTCGCCGACCAGAGCCACATGACCCGGATCTTCACCCGCCAATACGGCGTCTCGCCCGGCCGCTACGCCGCTGCGCTGAACTGATCCGCCTGCAATTCCGTTCAAGACGGGGCCTGCACGAACGGGCTTACCTGCCGCCTTCGATGCAGGGGAGGGACGGCCGATGTCGCCGCGGGTTCAGGGATATTCCTATCTGGCGCTGGCCAGGGCGCTGGTCGGCAGCACGGTGATCGCCAGCAAGGTGGTGGCCGCGGGGCTGCCGCCCTTCACCGCGACGACGCTGCGCTTCGCGGTCGCCTTCCCGATCTTCCTGGTGCTGATGCGGCTGACCGGGACGGCCTGGCCGCGGCTGGGGCGGCGGGACGGGGCGCTGCTGTTGCTGCAGGCGGGGGCTGGCAGCGTCGGATACACCACGCTGCTGATCACCGGGCTGCGCTTCACCTCGGCCACCAATGCGGGCGTCATCATCGGCCTGTTGCCGGTGGTTTCGGCCGCCATCGCCATCCTGATGCTGGGGGAGCGGCCGCAGCGGTCGCTGCTGGTGGCGATCGCCCTGGCCGCGGCCGGCGTCGTCGCCATCGCGCTGCGGCCCGGCAACGATGGCGCCCATTCCCTGATCGGCGATGCCCTGATCTTCGCGGCCGTGCTGTGCGAGGGCCTGTTCATCCTGGTCAACCGGCGGCTGCGGGTGGACATCCCGCCGCTGGCGCTGTCGACCATCATGACCGGGCTGGGTCTGCTGCTGGCCGCCGGCCCGGCGCTGCTCGAGGCACCCTGGACCGTCAGCGCCACCACGGGATCGGTCGCCGCCATCGTCTACTACGCCCTGGTGCCCACGGTCGGCGGCTTCGTGCTGTGGTATGCCGGCTCCGCCCGGGTCAGCGGTGCGGAAGCGTCCTTGTTCACCGCGGTCGCGCCGGTGTCGGCCGTGCTGCTGGCGGCGCTGCTGCTGGGGGAGCCGGTCGGCCTGAACCCGATGCTGGGCATCGGCTGCGTGCTGCTGGCCGTGCTCAGCCTGGGCCTGATGCGGAAGGCCTGATCCGCGGCCCGGCTTGAAATGGCTTCGACCGACATGATGACGTAACCGGATGGTTACTTCGGGGTGGGGACGCGGATGATGCTGGGCCAGTTGTCGGAACCGATCGGCACCGCCGGGGTCTCCTCCCATCGGAATTTCCTGCCGCCGCGGCCGGATGATCCGCGGCTGCTGCAGGATCGTCGCTACCGCATGGTGATCGACGGGCAGGCGGTCGACGCTGCCTCCGGCGAGACCATCCGGCGCGACAGCCCGGCCCATCCCGGCGTCACCGTCGCCACCTGGCCGCGGGCCGGCCGTAGGGATGTCGACCGCGCCCTGCAGGCCGCCCGGAAGGCTTTCGACCAAGGGCCGTGGCCGCGGATGAGCGGCGGTGAGCGGTCGCGCATTTTGCACCGGGTCGCCGAGCTGATCCTGCGGCACCAGGAGGAGCTGGCGACGATCGAGACGCTGGAGGTCGGCAAGGCGATCGGCCAGTCGCGCGGTGAGATGGCCTATTCCGCCGACCTGTGGTCCTTCGCGGCCGGTGCCGGACGCGGGCTGGAGGGCGAGACCCAGAACGGCCTGGGGACCCAGGGTCTCGGCTTGATCCTGCGCGACCCGGTCGGGGTGGTCGGCATCGTCACGCCGTGGAACTTCCCGCTGCTGATCGGGTCGGAACGCATTCCCTGGGCGCTCGGCGCCGGCTGCACCGTGGTGGTGAAGCCGAGCGAATTCACCTCCGGCTCTACCATCCGGCTGGCCGAGCTGGCGCTGGAGGCCGGGGTGCCGCCGGGCGTGTTGAACGTCGTCACCGGCTATGGCGACCCGGCCGGCCAGATGCTGGCGGAGGATCCGCGCACCGACATGCTGTCCTTCACCGGCTCGGCCCGGGTCGGCAAGCTGGTCGGGGCGCTGGCAGCGGACACGGTCAAGCGGGTCGGGCTGGAGCTGGGCGGCAAGGGGCCGCAGGTGGTGTTCGCGGACGCCGATCTCGACCAGGCGACGCAGAAGATCGCCAGCAGCATCTTCGGCTGTGCCGGCCAGGCCTGCATCTCCGGCAGCAGGCTGATCGTCGAGCGGCAGGTGCATGACGATCTGGTCGCCCGCATCACCGCCCTGGCCGGCCATATCACCATCGGCGACCCGCTGGACGACCGGACCAAGGTCGGGTCGCTGATCCACGACGCGCATCTGGCCAAGGTCGAATCCTATGTGGCGCAGGGCGTCGAGGCCGGCGCCCGGCTGGTGCTGGGCGGCGACAGGCTGGGGCAGGGCGGCTGCTTCTATGCGCCGACGGTGTTCACCGGCGTGACGCCCGACATGGCGATCGCCCGCGACGAGATCTTCGGGCCGGTGCTGTCGGTGCTGCCCTTCGACACGCCGGAGCAGGCGCTGGCGCTGGCCAACGACACGCCCTACGGCCTGTCGGCCAGCGTCTGGACCCGCGACCTGAACCGGGCCCTGACCACCATCCGGGCGATCCGGCCGGGGCGGACCTGGATCAACACCACCGGCGACGGCGCCCCGGAAATCGCCATCGGCGGCCAGAAGCAAAGCGGTTTGGGCCGCGAGCTGGGACGCCACGGCTTCGACGAATACTGCGCCTTCAAGAATGTCTATGTCGCGACGGCGCCGCTGAAACCCTGGATCACGTAACTCAGCCCACCTGCATCTCGGTTTCGATCCAGCCGGTCAGCGAGGCGTGTTTCGGCGCCCAGCCCAACTCCGCCCGGGCCCGCTTGCCACGCACCCGGCTGTTGGAACCGAGGGAATAGACGGCCTTGCCGAAGCCCAGGGCCGCGATAGCGTCGTCGGCCGGCCAGTCCTGTGGTGCGCCGAGGCCGAGGCGCCGGGCGATGGCGGCGGTGGCCTCGGCGAAGGACGCTTGGCCATTCTCGACATAGTAAAAGGCGCCGGCCGGGGCGCGGTCGAGGGCCAGGGCGTAGAGGCCGGCGACGTCGTCGACATGCACGTTCGACCAGATGTTCAGCCCGCGCCCGACATGGCGGACAATGCCGGTCTGCCGCGCCTGGGCCACCAGGGTCGGGATCTGCACGCTCTCCGCCGCCAGCCCGGGGGTGGTGCCGTAGATCAGGGTGTTGCACAGCACGGCAGAGCGCACGCCGCGGCCGGCGGCGTCCACGATCAGCCGGTCGATGGCGACGCGCGCGGCCTTGCCGGGGACCGGCTCGACCGGCGTGTCCTCGTCATAGACGCGGTCGGAGGCCCAGTCGCCGCGGGCGTCGTCGGCGACGATGCTGCTGCCGCTGGTGTGCAGGAACGGCTTGCCCGACCCGGCCAGCGCGTCGAGCACGGCCTCGACCGCGGCCCGGTCGTCCGAATTGGCGGCGTTGATGACGGCGTCCGCCGTCTTGGCCTCGCGGGCCAGCAGGGCGGTGTCCGAGAGGTCGCCGAGCACCGGCTCGATGCCGCGCGCCTGCAGCAGCGCCGCCTTCTCCGGCGTCCGCACCAGCCCGCGGATGCGATGGCCCGACGCTATCAGCCGGGCGGCGATGGCCCCGCCGATGAAGCCGCCGGCGCCGGTCAGGAAGATGGTCATGCCCATGCTCTCACTTTCAGTGATGCCGAGAAGATGAGGGCAGGGGGCCGCTGTGGGAAGCCGCGGGGACGGACAACCATCTGTGAACTGGCTTCACAGGTCATGATCTGACCGGCCGGATTATCGCCGTCGCCGCTCCTGGCCACATTGCGTCCAACACGAACCGCTCGACAGGACACCGACATGACCACTCCCCTCGTCACGGCAAACGGCGCCGAGATCCCGGCACTCGGCTTCGGCACCTTCCGCATGAACGGGCCGGACACCATCCGCATGGTCCGGCACGTGCTGTCGCTGGGCTACCGCCACATCGACACGGCGCAGATCTATGACAACGAGGCGCAGGTCGGCGAAGGGCTGGCCACATCGGGCGTCGCCCGCAACGACGTCTTCCTCACCACCAAGGTCTGGGTCGCGAACTACCGGCACGAGGCGTTCCTGCGCTCGGTCGACGAGAGCCTGAAGAAGCTGCGCACCGACTATGTCGACCTGCTGCTGCTGCACTGGCCGAACGCGCAGGTGCCGCTGGCCGAGCAGATCGGCGCGCTGAACGAGGTCAAGGCGGCCGGCAAGGTGCGCCATGTCGGCATCAGCAACATGTCGACGGCGCTGATGGCCGAGGCCGCGTCGCTGAGCCCGGCACCGCTGGTCACCAACCAGGTCGAATACCATCCCTACCTCGACCAGTCGCCGGTGCTGGCCGCCGCCCGCAAGGTGGGGATGAGCGTCACCGCCTATTACGGCATGGCCGACGGCAAGGTGATCGGCGACCCCGTCATCAAGGCGATCGGCGCCGGCCATGGCAAGACCGAGGCCCAGGTGGTGCTGCGCTGGCTGGTGCAGCAGCAGGGCGTCGTCGCCCTGTCGAAGACGGTCAGCGAAGCGCGGGCCGCCGCCAACCTGGCGATCTTCGATTTCGCGCTGTCGGATGACGAGATGGCCGCGATCCACGCTTTGGCCCGGCCGGATGGCCGCCTGGTCAGCCCGGACGGCCTGGCCCCGGTCTGGGATGCCGTGGCCTGAGGTCTCAGCCCGTCACGTAGCCGCCATCTACCGGCAGGTCGGCGCCGGTCAGGAAGGCGGCGGCGGGGGAGGCCAGGAACAGGGCGGTGCCGACCAGATCCTCGGCCTCGCCCCAGCGCTTCAGCGCCGAACGCGCGGCGATGCGGGCCGCCGGCTCCGGGTCGTCCCACAGCGCCTTGGTCATGTCGGTGCGGTGATAGCCCGGCGAGATGGCGTTGACCCGGATGCCCTCCGGCCCGAAGGCATGGGCCAACTGCCGGGTCAGCCCGACCACGCCGGCCTTGCTGGCGCCATAGGCCGGGACCGTGGCGTCGGCGAGGTAGCTCAGCATCGAGGCGAAGTTGATGATCGACCCGCGGCTGGCCGCCAGATGCGGCCGCGCCGCCATCGACAGGCGCATGACGCTGTTCAGGTTGACGTCGATCACCTCGAGATAGGTCTCGTCGGTGAACTCCGCCACCGGCCGGGCGATGCCGGCGGCATTGACCAGGACATCCAGCCCGGGCAAGGCGCCGACGAAGGTGGTGATCGCCGCGGGCACGCGCACATCCAGCGTCTCGAAGCGGATGCCTTCGTTGCGGCCGTCGGCCCGCGCCGCCGCCAGCTTGGCTGCGGAGCGGCCGGTGGCGATCACCGCAGCCCCGACATCGCGGAAGCCGCGGGCCACGGCCAGGCCGATGCCGCTGGAGGCGCCGGACACCAGCACGCGCTTGCCGGCATACAAATCCGGCCGGAAGGTCGCCTTGATTTCGTCCACGGTGGTCTCCCCGATTCTCTGTGTCACACCAGTTCGCGCAGGACCTGCACGACCCTGTCCGCGGTCACCGGCATCGCCTCGTTGTGCATGATCTCGCCGGGCCGGCAGGCGCGTTCGGCAATGATGCGCAGCTTGGCCTCGGTGGCGTCGGTGATGCCGATATCGGCCAGCCGGGTCGGCAGCCGGACCGCGGCGCAGAAGTCGCGGACCCTGGCGTATTCGTCCTCCGGCACGCCCTGCAGCTTCAGCTCCGCCAGCACGCCGATCGCGACCTTCTCGCCATGCAGATGGTGGTGCACCTCGTCCAGCTCCGACAGCCCGTGATGGATGGCATGGGCGCCGGCGACACCGCCGGATTCGAAGCCCAGGCCGCTCAGCAGGATGTTGGCCTCGACGATCCGCTCGAAGGCCGGGCCGGGGACCTTGGCGTCGCATTCGGCCAGGGCGGCCACGCCGAATTCGAACACGGTGTCGCGGCAGATCCGGGCGATCTCATAGGCCAGGGGCACGCCGCGCAAGCCCAGGCAGTTCAGCGCGCCGCTGCGGCGGCAGGCCTCGGCCTCGTAGAAGGTCGCCAGCGCATCGCCGATGCCGGCGGCCAGGAAGCGGGCCGGGGCGCGGGCCACGATCTCGGTGTCGACGATCACCAGGTCCGGGTTGCGCGGCAGGAAGTAGTCGTGGTCGACCGACCCGTCCGGCTTGTAGACCACGGCCAGGGCGCTGCAGGGCGCGTCCGACGCGGCGATGGTCGGCATCACCACGCAGGCGATCCCGGCCTCGTGTGCCGCCGCCTTGGCGGTGTCCAGCGCCTTGCCGCCGCCGGCGCCGAGCACGACGCGGGCGCCCGACGCCCTGGCCGCCGCGGTCACCGACGCGATCTCGTCCTTCGAGCATTCGCCGCCATGGCGGATCAGCTCGACCGCGAGATGGCCGTCGCAGGCCGCGCGGATGGCGTCGGCCAGCAGGTCGTAGACGCCGCGGTCGAGCACGATGATCGCCTTGGCTCCGAAGCCGGCCAGTTCCTGGCCCAGCCGGGCGACGATGCCGGGACCCTGCAGGTAGCGGCCGGGGAAGCGGGCGCCGATGATCATGATGGAAGGCTCCTGCGGGCGGTCTCGCCGCCCGGTCGTCATTGCGCGATGCGGTCCAGGTCGTCGTACAGCGCCTGGCTGTGGTGATAGAGCTTGTCGAACACCGGCTGCATCCTGATGTAGCGGTCGGCCCATGCAGGGTCCGGCGGGATCTCGGCGCCGTAGCGGACGAAGGCCTCGGCCGCATCCTGCACCGTGCCGAAGCGGCCGGTGGCGGCGGCGACCATGGCGGCGCAGCCCACCACGCCGCATTCCGCCTCCTCCGGCACCAGGATCGGGATGCCATAGGCGCTGGCCTTGATCTTCAGCCACAGCTCGGTCTTGGCGCCGCCGCCGGAGGCGATGACGCGGTCGAGCGGCCGGCCCGACGCCGCCTCCATCACCCGGATGTGGCGGGTGACGGCGAAGGCCACGCCCTCCAGCACGGCCCGGTGCAGCTCGGCCAGGCCGTGCCCGGCGCCGAGGCCGAAGAACTGCGCCCGGGCATTGCGGTGGGCGCCCAGCCGCTCGCCGGTCAGGTAGGGCACGAACAGCAGGCCCTGGGCACCCGGCGCGGCTTCGGCCGCCTTGGCGACGATTTCAGGGTAGCCCAGCGCGCCCTCATGGAAGGCGCGGCGGGCCCAGCGCATGGCGTCGCCGCCGGTTTCCAGCAGCACGAACGGTCCCCAGCCGCCCTCGATGGTGGCGACGTTGGAAATCTCCGGGTCCAGCAGCGGCGCCTCGGTGATCAGGGTGATGATCGAGGAGGTGCCGGTGACGTCGGATCCCAGGCCTGGGCGGCAGGCGCCCGATCCCAGCAGCGCCACCGGATAATCGGCGCCGCCGACCAGCACCGGCGTGCCCTCGGCCAGGCCGGTCTCGACGGAAGCGGCAGCCGTGACCCCGCCCAGGATTTCCAGCGGTGATCGCAGCCGTGGCAGCTTGGCCGCATCCAGCCCCATCATATCAACCATGGCGGGGGACCAGTCGCGCGTCGCCGGGTTCATCAGGAAGCTGCAGGACCCCTCCGTCGCCTCCATCGCGATCTCGCCGGTCAGGCGGAAATTGACGTAGTCCTTCGGCATCATCACCGCGGCCGCGGCCCGGTAGGCCTTCGGGTCGTGGTCGCGGATCCAGGCCAGCTTGAACGCCGGCCAGGCCGGGGTCGGCGGGTTGCCGCTTTCGGCCAGATAGTCCTTCGGGTCGTGGCTGCGCTCGAACGCCGTGACCAGGTCCAGCGTGCGCTTGTCGTTCCACAGCGGGACGGTGTCGCGGGTCAGGGCGCCGTTGGCGTCGACCAGCACCGTGCCGTGCATCTGGCCGCAGGCACAGATGGCGACGCTCCGGCCGCGGGCGCCATCGACCCGGTCCAGCACGGTGCGGACCGATTCGGTGACGCCGGCCCACCAATCGGCCGGCCGCTGTTCCGACCAGCCGAAGGCCGGGACGATCTGGTCGTATTCCCGGGCCGCGATGGTCAGGATCCGGCCGCCGGCATCGACCAGCGCGGCCCGGGCGCTGCCGGTGCCGACATCGATCGAGAGATAGAGGTCTTGATTGGTCATCATGAATCCGAGCGGCAGGGGCCTAATGGCGGCGCAGCCACCGCGTGCCGTGCTGCAGCAGCACGGCAAGCACGATGATGGCGCCCATCAGGACCTGCTGATGATAGCCCGGCACGTTGGCGAGATTCATGATGTTGCCGATCACGCCCATGACCAGCGCGCCGAGCAGGGTGTTGATGACCCCGCCGCGCCCGCCCATCAGGCTGGCGCCGCCGATCACCACCGCCGCGATCACCGCCAGTTCGGCCCCGACGCCGACCTGGGCCGAGCCCACGCCCGCACGGGCGGTGGAGATGATGCCGGCCAGGGCGGCGAGGGCGCCGGAGATGACGTAGACGGCGCAGATGTAGCGCGGCACGGCCAGGCCGGACAGGCGCACCGCCTCCTCGTTCGATCCGATCGCCTTGACGATGCGGCCGAATTTGGTGAAGGCCAGCAGCACGCCGCCGACGATGAAGACGGCGAACATCAGGATCACCGGCTGAGGCACGCCGAACAGGAAGCCGGCGCCGAAATCGGTGAAGGCCTGGCCGCTGTCGGCCAGCAGGATCGGCTGGCCGTTCGAGATGATCAGCGACAGGCCGCGCGCCGCGGTCATCATCGCCAGGGTCATGACGAAGGCGGGCAGGCGGAGATAGGCAACCAGGATGCCGGTGACCAGGCCGCAGCCGGCGCCGGCCAGGACGGTCAGCGCCGTCGACGCCCCCGGCGACCAGGTGGCGACCAGGACGGCGGACAGCACGCTGCCCAGCGCCGCGACCGACCCGACCGACAGGTCGATGCCGCGGGTCAGGATCACCAGCAGCATGCCGACCGCCATGATCCCGGTGCCGGAGATCTGGCGCAGCACGTTCATGATGTTCCGTTCGCTCAGGAACGCCGGCGACATGAAATGGGCGCCGATGATCAGCAGCACGAAGATGCAGAAGGTGCCGTAGCGGTGGAACAACTCGCCGATATCGATGCGGCGGCGCGCCGTGTCCTGCGCCGAAGCGACTGTCGTGGTCATGGATCAGCCCACCATTGTCCGGTCGCCGTCGCGGCGGGTCATCGCCAGCGACAGCAGGTTTTCCTCGCTGTAGCGTTCCGGCGGCAGCTCGCCGCGGATCTCGCCTTCGCCCATCACCAGCACGCGGTCGCACAGGCCGAACAGCTCCTGGTGCTCGGACGAGATCACGATCACCGCCTTGCCCTCGGCCGCCATGCGTTCGATCAGGGCATAGATCTCGGCCTTGGCGCCGACATCGACGCCGCGGGTCGGCTCGTCGAGGATGATGACCTCGCCGCCGACATGGAACCACTTGGCCAGCACCACCTTCTGCTGGTTGCCGCCGGACAGGCTGGACACCGGCGCCTCGATGCTGGCG
This sequence comes from Inquilinus sp., assembly GCF_057815775.1. Classification (NCBI taxonomy): domain Bacteria; kingdom Pseudomonadati; phylum Pseudomonadota; class Alphaproteobacteria; order Rhodospirillales; family Rhodospirillaceae; genus Inquilinus; species Inquilinus sp. Next base: position 8,447 of record NZ_JBYRFX010000770.1, on the reverse strand, counting down.
GCCTTGACCCGCAGGCTGTCGGCCAGGCTGCCGACGGTGTGCTTCTCGCCGGCGCGGCGGATGAAGCCCAGCGGGTTCACCACCGGCTTCAGCCGCGCCATGGTGGCGTTGACCCGGATCGACATGCCCAGGATGACGCCCTGGCCCTTGCGATCCTCCGGCACCAGCCCGATGCCGGCGCCGACGGCGTCGAGCGGGCTGCGGATGGCGACCTTGCGGCCGTTGCGGAAGATCTCGCCGCCGTCGCGCCGGTCGGCACCGAAGATCAGCCGGGCGACCTCGGTGCGGCCGGACCCGACCAGCCCGCCGAGGCCCAGCACCTCGCCCGCGCGCACGGCGAAGCTGACGCCACGCACGCGGGTGCCGGATCGCAGGTTCTCGACCCGCAGCACCTCGGCCCCCGGCCGGCGGCGGGTCTTGTCCGCGAACATCGCCGACAAGGGACGGCCGACCATCATGCGGATGACGTCGTCGACGCCGGCCTCCGCAGGCGTGACCGTGCCGACGGTGCGGCCGTCCTTCATCACCGTCATGCGGTCGGCGATGCGGAACACCTCCTCCAGCCGGTGCGAGATGTAGACGATGCCGACGCCGGCGCCGCGCAGGTCGGCGATGATCCGGTGCAGCCGTTCGGCGTCGCGGGTCGACAGCACCGCGGTCGGCTCATCGAAAACGATGACCTTGACGTCGCGCGACAGCGCCTTGGCGATCTCGACCACCTGCTGGTGCGCCACGGCCAGGTCGCCGACCAGGCGGTGCGGCTCGATGTCGAAGCCCAGCCGGTCGATCAGGGCGCGGGCGCGGCGGTTCAGCTTCGGCCAGGCGATGACGCCGGGCAGCTCACGCAGAAAGATGTTCTCGGCGACCGACAGATCGGGCGCCACCGCCAGCTCCTGGTGGATCACGGCGATGCCGCGCTCCAGCGCCTCGCGCGGGCCGGCGAACTGCACCGGCGCGCCGTCGATCCGCACGGTGCCCGAATCCGGCTGCGTCTCGCCGCCCAGCACGCGCATCAGCGTCGACTTGCCGGCGCCGTTCTCGCCCAGCAGGGCATGGACCTCGCCGGGCTCGATGGTGAAGTCCACGCCCTTCAGGGCCTGGACGCCGCCGTAGGATTTGGTGATGGCCTGCAGATCGACCAGGCTGGGCATGGCGCCCCTTTCTGCCGATGCGCGGGGGAAGGGGGCGGCGATCCGCCCCCCGTCTCGATCAGAAGGCAACGGGATCAGAACACAGCATCGGGCCGGTAGTACTTGGCCACGTTGTCCTTGGTGATGGCCGACGGCGTGGTGAGGTCGATCCTGGGGAAGTCGGCGGGCAGCGACCCGTCCAGCGCCTTCATGCCGACATCCACCGCGGTGCGCGCGATCAGGTCGGGGTCGTTCAGACCGGTGGCGCCGTACTGGCCCTCCTGGATCAGCTGCAGCGCCTCCTTCTGCCCGTCGGCGGCGGCCAGCAGCATCACGTCGTTCAGCTTGCCCGCGGCCTCCAGCGCCTTGCGCGCGCCCAGCACCATCGAATCGTTCTCGCCCAGGACGACGTTGATATCGGGGTGGGCGACCAGCAGATCCTCCATCGCCTTCAGCCCGCCCTCATGCGTCCAGCCGCCCCAGCCCTGGCCGACCACGGTGAAGCCGACCTTGCCGTCATGGACCAGCTGGCCCTCGACCAGGCCGCGGAACACGCCCAGCCGGCGCTCCTGCCCCACGACATTGCCCTTGTCGCCGGAGATCAGGGCGATCTTCAGATCCTTGCCCTTGGCCGCCTGCGCGAGCCACTGGCCGACCTGGAAGCCGTTCTGGTCGTTCGAGGACTGGATCAGGGTGATGAACTTGGCCTTGGGGTCGACCGTGCTGTCAATTGCCACCACCTTCACCCCGGCCGAGGCCGCGGCGTTGATGGCGGGGATCAGCCCCTGCGGGTCGGCCGCATTGATGATCAGCAGGGTAACGCCCTTGGACACCATATCCTCGACGTCGCCGATCTGCTTGCCCATGTCGTTCTGGGCGTCGGCCGTGGTCACCTGGCAGCCGGCCTTGGCGGCCTGGTCCTTGGCCGCGGCCTCCTGCGCCGCGAAATAGGGTGCGTTCAGCGTCTTCATCGAGATGCCGACCATGCAATCCGCCGCCTGGGCGGTGCCGATCAGGAGGGCGGTCGCCGCCACGCACCCCGTCAACACGGTCTTGAACATCCGGATCCTCCCCTTTGGTCTTCGGGCCTGTTCCGACCCAGTTTGGTAGTTAAAGTACCGAATGGACCGATGGTCAATCCGATTCTGGTGATGAATGCTCATGTGGATGCTTGAAACGGCATCAGAGTTGGCTCATTCATTCGCTGTCCGTAGTTTTGATACGAAATCGGAGTGAGCCATGCAGCTGCGCGAGCCGGCGCGATGCGTCATCGGCGTGACCGACGGGGCGCTGTCCGGATCCACCGGGCGCTACGTCAAGACGCTCGCCGACCTGTCGGGGCTGTATGCCGACACCGCGGCCTATGAGGCGGCGCTGGCGCGGCTGGGCGACCAGGTCGTGTACGAGGTGCAGGATTTCCGCCCTTCCGCCGCCGCCGGCGACCTGATCTTCGGTGTCACCCGCATGATCCCAGGCCGGATCGGGCGCGAATTCTTCCTTACCCGCGGCCACATCCACGCCAAGGCCGACCGGCCGGAGATCTACACCGGCGAGGCCGGGCGCGGGCTGATGCTGCTGGAATCGCCGGCCGGCGAGACCCGCATCGTCGAGATCGCGCCGCGCACCATCTGCTACGTACCGCCTTACTGGATCCACCGCTCGGTCAATGTCGGCGACACCGAGCTGGTGATGACCTTCTGCTACCCCGCCGATGCGGGCCAGGATTACGGCATCATCGAACGGGCCGGCGGCATGCGGCAGCGCATCGTCGACGACGGTGCCGGCGGCTGGATCGCCATCGACAATCCCGGCTACCGGCCGCGACCGCAGGCGCAGATAGACGCGCTGTTCGCCGCCGCTTCGCAGGAGGGTTGAGCCATGGCCGTCTATTCGCCCGCGACCCCGCCGACGCTGTATTTCATCGGCGTCACCACCGGCAAAAGCTCGATCATGAAAGTGTTCCCGGCCTGGGCGCAGGCGCTGGGCCTCAAGGACGCCGTGATCCAGGGCATCGACCTTCCGCTGCACGCCGACCCGGCCGCCTACCGCGAGGCTGTGACCTTCATCCGCGACGACCCGTTCTCGCTCGGCGCGCTGGTGACGACGCACAAGATCGACCTGTTCGAGGCCTGCCGTGACCTGTTCGACGTGATCGACCCGCATGCCGCGCTGATGGGCGAGACCAGCTGCATCTCCAAGGCCGGCGGCCGGCTGGTCTGCCACGCCAAGGACCCGATCTCCTCCGGCCTCGCCCTCGACGCCTTCATCCCGGCGGGGCATTTCGCCCGGACGGGGGCGGAGCTGTTTTCGATCGGCGCCGGCGGCTCCACCATCGCCCTGACCTGGCACATGATGCAGGCGAAGCGGGGGGCGGACCGGCCGTCGCGGATCATCGTCTCGAACCGCAGCCCGGCGCGGCTGGACGAGATCCGGCGCATCCATGGCGAGATGGGGGCCGGCGAGCCGGTCGATTATGTGCTGGCGCCGGCCGCGGCCGACAACGATGCCGTGGTGGCGCGGCTAAAGCCGGGATCTGTGGTGATCAACGCCACCGGCCTGGGCAAGGATGCACCGGGATCGCCGCTGACCGACGCGGCCGTGTTCCCGGACCAGGGCCTGGTCTGGGACCTGAACTACCGCGGCGACCTGGTCTTTCTCGACCAGGCGCGGCGGCAGCAGACGGCGCGTGGTCTGACGATCGAGGATGGCTGGATCTACTTCATCCATGGCTGGACCCAGGTGATCGCGGAGGTGTTCCACATCCCGATCGCGACTGCCGGCCTGCAATTCGATGAGCTGTCGCGGATCGCCGCCGCCGTGGCGAAAGGGTAGGGGCCGGACGCCGGTGGCATGCGGGCTGTGTCCGGCGTAGCTTCGGCGGATCAAAGGGGCGGGAAGGCATGCAGACAGAGACGCCGGAGACCACGCGATCCGCCTCGCACAACATCCTCGAGGTGGTGCGGACGCTGCGGCCCGACCTGCGGAAATCGGACCGCAAGGTGGCAGATATCGTTCTGGCCAACCCCGCCAGCGTGCTGAACGCGACGGTGGCGGAGATGGCGCAGCTGGCCGATGTCAGCCAACCCACCGTGATCCGCTTCGCCGTCGCCGTCGGCTGCTCCGGCTACCAGGAGTTCAAGCTGCGCCTGGCGCAGAGCCTGGCGCTTGGCCTGCCGGCGACGCATTCGGTGCTGCTGGACACCGACACGCCGGGCACGGTGGTCGACAAGATCTTCGACTACACCCTGTCCAGCCTGGACTGGGCCCGCCACCATCTCGACAAGGCGGCGATCGAACGGGCGGTCGAGGTGCTGGAGACGGCACGGTCGATCGCCTTCTTCGGCTTCGGTGCCTCCGGCATCGTCGCCCGCGACGCGCAGCAGAAATTCCCGCTGTTCGGCGTGCCCTGTTCGGCGGAGCTGGATTCCCACCAGCAGATCATGGCGGCGTCGATGATGCAGCCGGGCGATGTCGCGGTGGTGATCTCCAACACCGGCAAGACCCGCTCGATCATCGAGGTGGCGCGCACGGCGCGCGAGAACGGGGCGAAGGTGATCGCCCTGACCGGCACGGATTCGCCGCTGGTCGCCTATTGCGACGTGGCGCTGATCGCCGAGACGCTCGACAACACCAACATCTACACGCCGACGATCTCGCGCATCGCCGCCCTGGTCGTGATCGACATCCTGTCGACCGCCGTGGCCCTGCGCCGCAACGATGCGCATTTCCAGCGCTTCCAGACCATGAAGCGGCGGCTCAACGAGCTGCGGTTCACAGAACGGCTTTAGCCGTCAGATCCGGCGGGCGGTGGTGCCGCGTTCGATCAGCATCGCCGGCACCACCACATGCGCGGCGTGCGGCTCGGGCGGGGCGGCGGTGGCGGCGCGCAGGATCTTCAGCGATTCATCGACCATGCGGGCGCCGTCATGGACGAAGGTGGTCAGGTCGTAGCCGGCATAGCCGGCGGCCGGGATGTCGTCGAAGCCGGCGATCATGACGTCCTTCGGCACCGCCAGCCCCAGCTCCTTGCGCAGGGCGTCGATCGCGCCGATCGCGACCAGGTCGTTGGCGCAGAAGATCGCATCCGGCCGGTCCGGGCCGCGGCACATCTGCACCGCCGAGGCATAGCCGCCCTCGTAGCGGAAATGCCCGCCCACCACCGCCGGTTCGGGCAGGCCGAGCTCCTGCAGCCTCTCGCGGAAGCCGCCCAGCCGCTCCTCATTGGCGGGGCTGCCGGCCGGGCCGGCGATATAGCCGAAGCGCCGGGCGCCGCGGGCCACGAACAGGTCCGCCGCCACCCGTGCCGCGCCCCAGTTGTCGCAGCTGACCGAGGACAGCCATTCGTTCTTGGCCGGCGTGTTGAACGACACGACCGGGATGCGGAACCGCTCCAGCTCCTCCGCCGATGACGGCGTCAGCACGGCCAGCGCGCTGACGATCGCGTCGACCCGGTAGCTGGCCAGGCGCGGAATCACCGAATCGAAGGAATGGCCGCTGTCGACATGCAGCAGCAGCACCTGCCAGCCGGCGGCCTGCAGCTTGATGGTGAACTGCTCCAGCACCGTCGCGTAGAACGGGTTGTACATGCCGCCGATGACCAGCGCGACCAGGTTGGACCGGTGGGTCAGCATGATCCGCGGGATCATGCTGGGCCGGTAATCCAGCTGCTGGGCGGCGGCCAGGACCTTGGCCCGCGTCTCCGCCGACACGCTGGCGCCCGGCTGGTAGGTCCGGGACACCGCGGATTGCGACACCCCGGCCAGCCGGGCGACATCGGTGGATGACGCGTATCGCTTCGGGCGATTCATCGCGACCGCAACGAGAGTGACCGGGTCAAAGCTTGATCTGCAGCTTGACGTCGGCCGGCCGGCCCTCGGCCGCCCGTTCGAAGGCGGTGATGCTGTCCTCGAAGCCGTAGGTGTGGGAGATCAGCGGCTTCAGGTCGACCTTGCCGGACGCGATCATGGCGATGGCCCGGTCATAGACATTGGCGTAGCGGAACACGGTCTCGATTCGCACCTCCTTGGCCGCGGCGGCAACCAGGTCGACCGCCACCGGCTCGACCGGCATGCCGATCACCACCAGGCAGCCGCCGGGGCGCACGACGTCGAAGATGCCGGGATAGGCGCGGGGGCTGCCGCTGGCCTCGAACACCACGTCGGCGCCCCAACCGTCGGTCGCCGCGGCCACCGCGTCGGCCAGCTTGGTCTCGCGGATGTTGACGCTGCTGATGCCGGGATAGCGCTCGGCGATCGCCAGCTTCTCCGGCAGCAGGTCGGAGATCAGCACCCGGCTGCAGCCGCCGGCCAGGGCCGCCAGGGCGGCCATGATGCCGATCGGGCCGGCGCCGATCACCACGGCGAAATCGCCCGGCTGGATCCGCGCCTTCACCGCCGCCTGCAGGCCGACGGCGAAGGGTTCGACCATCGCGCCTTCGGCGAAGGAGACATTGTCCGGCAGCTTGAAGGTGAAGCCGGCGGGGTGCACCACCTCGGGCGTCAGGCAGCCATGCACCGGCGGCGTCGCCCAGAACACGACGCTGGGATCGACGTTGTAGAGGCCGAGCTTGGAGGCCTTGGAGGTCAAATCGGGGATGCCCGGCTCCATGCACACCCGGTCGCCGATCTTCAGGCCGGTGACGCCGGGGCCGGCCTCGATCACCGTGCCCGCGGCCTCATGGCCCAGCACCATCGGGGCGTTGACCACGAACGGCCCGATCCGGCCATGGGTGTAGTAGTGCACGTCGCTGCCGCAGACGCCGACGGTGTCGATCTTGATCCGGACATCGCCCGGCCCGAGCGTCCGGGGCAGGTCGATCTCGCGCAGCGACAGCTCTCTCTGACGCTCCAGGACCAAGGCACGCATCGTCTTCCTCCCATCTCGCACATTGGGTCGCAGGGCTGCGACTCCGGTGTTCCCCATTGGTACGACATTTTTCCGGTTGACGCCGGAAACTGTCGATGCATAGCTAGTCATTACTGGTGCATAGCTAGTCAACGTAAAAACATTCTTCAGGGAGAGACGAACATGAAAGATGTGCGCACTCCTCTCGGCATGACCCTGACCCGGCGCGGGGCCCTCAAGGGCGCGGCCGTCCTCGGCGTCGGCCTGGCGGCTCCTGCCGGTTTCTCACGGCGGGGCTTCGCCGCCGACAAGCCGACCTTGGTCACCTCGATCCGGTCCCTGTCGAATCCCTATCACGCGGCCTGGAGCAAGGGCTCCGAGACCTATGCCAAGGCCATGGGCCTGGACCTGGTCACGCTGGTGACCGAAGGCGACAGCGAAAAGGGCTTGGCCGACATCCGCGCCATCCTGGCCAAGACCGGCGGCAACATGGTGCTGAACCTCGACCCGAACGATTCGGCCGACGCCCGGCCGATCGTCGAGGCCTGCGCTGCCGCGAAGGTCTATGTGATGTCGCAGTGGAACAAGCCGGCCGACCTGCACCCCTGGGACCACAATCCGTACTACACGTCCTTCGTCACCTTCGACGGCGAGCGCTATGGCGCCGAGACGGCGGAAGCGCTGATCAAGTCGATGGGCGGCAAGGGCGGCATCGTCGCCTTGGGCGGCATCCTGTCGAACACCGTTGCCATCGCCCGCAAGGCCGGGCTGGACAAGGTGATCGCCGCCCACCCCGACGTGAAGCTGCTGGATTTCCAGGTCGCCGACTGGCAGTCGACCAAGGCCTATGACGTGGTCGCCGCCTGGCTGACCCGCTTCGGCGACGGCATCACCGGCGTCTGGGCGGCCAATGACGACATGGGCGTCGGCGCGCTCGAGGCGCTGCGGGCCGAAGGCCTGGCCGGCAAGGTGCCGGTCACCGGCATCGACGGCATCAAGTCGGCGGTGGACGGCGTGAAGTCCGGCGAATTCGCCGCGACGGTATCGTCCGATCCCTACTGGCAGGGCAGCATGGGCCTGGCGATCCCGTACCAAGCCTCGCTCGGCAAGTTCGACCCGGCCAAGGAGCCGCCGGAGCACCGTGAATTCTACGGCAAGGCTATCGTCGTGACGAAGGACAATGTCGACGAGTTCATCAAGACCAACATCGCGGCCGAACCGGTGATCGACTACACCGACCTCTGGGGCCGGTCACCCGGCCCCAGAGGTCGGTGTAGTCGATCACCGGTTCGGCCGCGATGTTGGTCTTGATGAATTCGTCGACATTGTCCTTCGTCACCACGATCGCCTTGCCGTAGAATTCACGGTGCTCCGGCGGCTCCTTGGCCGGGTCGAACTTGCCGAGCGAGGCCTGGTACGGGATCGCCAGGCCCATGCTGCCCTGCCAGTAGGGATCGGACGACACCGTCGCAG
>NZ_JBYRFX010000769.1:0-4229 GCF_057815775.1 Inquilinus sp. | reverse complement strand
TCGTTCGGCAACGGCATCGCGCAGTATGCTTGATACGGCAAAGGGCCGGCACAAGGCCGGCCCTTCTCCTGCAGCACTTGGTCCGGATCAGATCCGGCGGCGCGGCCCGGCCCCGGCGGCCCCGCCGGCGGCAGCGGTCGCGGCGGCGAGCAGCAGCGTGGCGAAGGTCAGGAAGCCACCGCCGGCCGCGGCCTTGGCCGCCTGGTCGGCCACCGACTTGGCCTTGGCCGCGGCCTGGTCCTTCAGCTGGTCGAAATCGGCGAGCGCCTTCTCGTAGCGGCCGCGCGCCTCGTCCGGGGAAATGTTCAGCTGGGCGGCGACGATCGCGATCACCCGGTCCTTGGTGACCTGGTCGTCGGCCTCACCCGTTGCATGCCGGGTCAAAGCGGCAACGATTTCCTGCCGCGCCTGGTCGGGCGACAGGCTGGCGGCGTCCGGCTGCCCGCCCTTGCGGTCCAGCATGCCGCCGACCAGGCGGTCGACCTCCTGCTTCGCCTTGTCGGGCGTCCGGCCGGCGGCCTGGGCCGCGGCCGGCACGGCCTGGCCGACGCCGGCGCCGAGCGCTGCCGCCGCGTCACCGGCCATGCCGATGGCGCTGCCCACCGCGCTGCCGAGCACGACGAGGCCGACCACCAGCGCGGCGGCCCACACCACCAGCCCATGCAGGGCGCCGTCGACCCGCGGCGTGCGGCCCGAGAGATGGGCGGCGACCAGGCCGCCGACGAACAGGCTGACCAGCAGCGCTGCGGCGCCCCAGATGCCGCCGGCGACGCCGAGCGTGCCGGCCGAGGCGCCATGGCCCGAGGGATCGATGGTGCTGGCCCCCAGGCCGAGGCCGAGGGCGGCGAACAGGATCTGCACGGCAATCGCGACCGCCGCGCCGGCAATCACGGCACCCCAGGACAGGCGCTTGATCTCGATCGCGGCGGGCAGCACGGCCGGCGCGCGATCGGGGTACGGCATCGACATCGGATGACTCCTTTCAAGGCTTCGAGCCGCCCGGCGCCGGAGGAAGACCCGACGGGTCCATCGCAGCGGGGCGGCAGCCGCACCGGGGGTAAACCCCGCCCCAACAAAGCGTTATTTCAAATGTTAAGCTTCGGCCGACCAGCGACGCGTGGGGGGCGCATGGCAGGCACGAGACGAAGCCGGCGGAACATTCTGGCGTTGGGGGCCACGGCGCTGGGCGCGGCGGCGCTCGGCGGGGCCGGAGGCGCCTGGCTCCAGCGCCTGGCCGATGCCGCCCGGCTGCCGCCCGACGCGGCGCCGCGGACATTGCTCGACGATGCCAGCCGGTTGAACCCGACGCCGGTGCGCGGCGTGGCCTTCGCCGACCCATCGCCCGACGTCACGGCGGACCGGCTGGCCCCGCTGCTGGGCCGGATCGCCGCCGGGCAGGAGCCGGCCCTGGCCATCTCCGGCGCCCGCCATTCCATGGGCGGGCAGAGCCTGCTGCGCGATGGCTGGGTGCTGGACGCGCTGCCGCTGAACGGCATGGCGCTCGATCCCGCTGCCGGGGTGCTGCGGGTCGGCGGCGGCGCGACCTGGCGCGACATCATCCCGTCGCTGAACGCCCAGGGCTTCGCCCCGACCGTGATGCAGTCGAACAACGACTTCACCATCGGCGGCACGCTCAGCGTCAACGCCCATGGCTGGCACGCGAACAGCCCGCCGGTCGCAAGCACGGTGCAGCGCCTGCGGCTGCTGACCGCCGACGGCACGGTGGCGACCTGCAGCCCGGACGAGAATACCGAGCTGTTCGGCCTGGCGCTCGGCGGCTACGGCCTGTTCGGGTTGATCCTGGAGGCCGAGATCGCGGTGCGGCCGAACGTGATGTATGGGCCGGATTTCACCGCCATGCCGGTGCAGGACTATGCCACGGCCTTCGCCGCCCGGGTCTACGCCGCGGGATCGCCGGTCGAGATGGCCTATGGCCGCCTGTCGGTCGACCCGGACCGGCTGTTCGAGGAAGCGGTGCTGGGCTGCTACACCCCGGTGCCGGAGACGCGCGGCACGGTGCTGCCCCTGGCCGCCTTCACCACCGGCGGGCTGCAGCGGCTGGTGTTTCGCAACGCCGCCGGCAGTGACACCGGCAAGACGCTGCGCTGGTGGCTGGAGCGCGAAGCCGGGCCCTGGCTGGCCGACAAGGTCAGCCGCAACGCCCTGCTGAACGAACCGGCCGCGGTGTTCGCCGGCCGCGAGCCCGGGTCGACCGACATCCTGCACGAGTATTTCGTGCCGCAGGCGCGGCTGGCGGATTTCGCCAAGGCCGCCCGGCCGATCATCCGGCGCGACGAGGGCAACCTGCTGAACGTCACGGTCCGCGACGTCAGGCGCGACGACCGCAGCGCCCTGGCCTATGCCAGCGAGGACATGTTCGGGCTGGTGATGCTGTTCGTGCAGGATCGCTCCGCCGCCGGGGAGGAACGGATGCAGCGCATGACGCGGGCGCTGATCGACGCCGCGATCGATTGCGGCGGCCGCTATTACCTGCCCTACCGGCTGCACGCCACCGGCGACCAGCTGCGCCGCGCCTATCCCGCCTGGGATGCGGTGATCGCGGCGCAGCGCCGGCACGACCCGAACGGCGTGTTCCGCAACGGGCTGCTCCGGCGTTACGCGGAGGGTTGAGAGGGATTCACCCGGGACCGTAGGTTGGGTTCGCGCTTTGCGAACCCAACATCGTGCCGGCCGAGAGACTGTTGGGTTCGCAAGCGCGAACCCAACCTACGGACCGCTACTCCGCCGGGATGCGCACCGCTTCTTCTTCGCGGATCGGGTACTGCAACCGCGACACCATCTCCTTCGGCACCACCTGCCAGAATTTCTCCCGCTCGATCTGCCAGTCGTGCAGGATCTGGGTGGCCCAGGCGCTCTGGGTCTCGCGCGCATGCTCAGCGATCAGCGACCGCACCACATCGTCGTAGTGCCTGGTCTCGATCCGCTGCCAGATCACGTTTTCCGGGTTGGTCCGGCGGGCGAAGTTGCCCTCGATGTCGTAGACGAAGGCCATGCCCCCGGTCATGCCGGCCGCGAAGTTGTCGCCGACCGAACCCAGAATGACAGCGGTGCCGCCGGTCATGTACTCGCAACCGTTCGAACCGCAGCCTTCGACCACCACGGTGGCGCCGGAGTTGCGCACCGCGAACCGCTCGCCCGCCTGGCCGGCGGCGAACAGCTTGCCCGAGGTGGCGCCGTACAGCACCGTGTTGCCGATGATCGTGTTCTCGTTGGTCTTCAGCAACGAGGCGGCGAAGGGCCGGACCACGATGGTGCCGCCGGACAGGCCCTTGCCGACATAGTCGTTGGCGTCGCCGAACACCTCCAGCTTCAGCCCCTGCACCGCCCAGGCGCCGAGCGACTGGCCGGCATTGCCGCGCAGCCGCACCGTGACATGGCCCGGCTGCAGCCCGGTCATCCCGAACTTGCGGGTGATCATCGACGACATCCGCGTGCCCACCGCGCGGTGGGTGTTGCGGATCGAATAGGTCAGCTGGGTCTTCTCGCCGACCTCGAACAGTGCCTTGGCGTCGACGATCATCTGCGCGTCGAGCGTGTCCGGCACCGGGTTGCGGCCTTCCAGCGTGCAGTACATCGCATGCTCGCCCGGGTCGGCCTTGGCCAGCAGCGGGTTGAGGTCAAGGTCGTCGAGATGGGCGGCGCCGCGGCTGACCTGTCGCAGCAGCTCGGTGTGGCCGACGATCTCGTTCAGCGAGCGGTAGCCGAGCTGGGCCAGGATCTCGCGCACCTCCTCGGCGATGAAGCTGAACAGGTTCACCACCTTCTCCGGCGTGCCGGCGAACTTGGCCCGCAGCTCTGGATCCTGGGTGCAGACGCCGACCGGGCAGGTGTTGGAATGGCACTGCCGCACCATGATGCAGCCCATGGCGATCAGGCTGGCGGTGCCGATGCCGAACTCCTCGGCGCCGAGGATCGCGGCGATCACCACGTCGCGCCCGGTCTTGATGCCGCCATCGGTGCGCAGCCGGATGCGGTGGCGCAGCCGGTTCAGGGTCAGCACCTGATGCACCTCGGACAGCCCCAGCTCCCACGGCACGCCGGCGAATTTCAGCGAGGTCTGGGGCGAGGCGCCGGTGCCGCCGACATGGCCGGAGATCAGGATGATGTCGGCATTGGCCTTGGCGACGCCGGCGGCGATGGTGCCGATGCCGGTGCGGCTGACCAGCTTGACCGTGACCTTGGCGTCCGGGTTGATCTGCTTCAGGTCG